>DATMCB010000085.1:0-4573 GCA_035558835.1 Solirubrobacterales bacterium | reverse complement strand
CGACCGCAGGCCTGGCACCTTCGACCACCGCCCTCGTCGTCAGCCGGGTCACCCAGGGCGTCGGCGCGGCACTGATGATGCCGGCGACGCTCTCGATCATCACCAACGCATTCCCGCCCGCCGAGCGGGGCCGTGCGATCGGCACCTGGGCCGGGGTCTCGGCGCTGGCGCTCGCGCTCGGGCCGCTGCTCGGCGGCTTCCTCACCGAGCACGTCTCCTGGCGCGCGATCTTCTACCTGAACATCCCGGTCGCGGCCGGCGCGATCGTCACCGCCCTCTTCGCCGTCCGCGAGTCCCGCGACGAGACGGTCGGTCGCGAGATCGACTGGGGCGGTACCGCCGTCCTGACCGCCGGGCTGACCGCCGGCGTCCTCGCGCTGATCGAAGGCAACAGCTGGGGCTGGGGCTCGGAGCGGGTCATCGCGCTGATCGCCGCCTCGGTCGCCCTCCTCGTCACTTTCGGCTGGCTCGAGGGCAAGGTCAGGGCGCCGATCGTGCAGTTCGAGTTCCTCCGCAACCGCAACTTCCTCGGGGCGCTGACCGTCGCTTTCATCATCTCCTTCGCGATGCTCGGGATGTTCTTCTTCATGGCGCTCTACATCCAGAACATCCTCGGCTACTCGCCGCTCGAAGCCGGCGTCAGGTTCCTGCCGACGACGCTCGTGATCATGGTCGTGGCGCCGATCGCCGGCCGGATGACCGACCGGATCGGCGCCCGGCTGCCGATCGTCGCGGGTCTGGCGATCGTCGCCGTCTCGCTCTACCTGCAGGCGCAGATCAGCAACACGTCCGGGTTCAGCTCATTGCTCATCCCGTTCATCCTGATGGGGCTCGGGATCGGCCTGACGATGTCACCGATGTCGACCGCGGCGATGAACGCCGTCCACGTGACCAAGTCGGGGCTCGCCTCGGGGCTGCTCTCGATGTCGCGGATGGTCGGCGGCACCTTCGGGGTCGCCGTCCTCGGCGCGATCTTCCAGGGCCACAGCAAGACCGTCCTCGAGCAGGGCCTCCACGGCGCCGGTCTGTCGGCTGCCCAGGTCGACTCGATGTCGGAGCAACTCGGCAGCGGCGGCCTCCACCAGAGCCTCGAGTCGCTGCCGCCCGACGTCGCCGCTCAGGCCTCCGGCGCCGCCCATGACGCCTTCATCTCCGGGCTGACGACCTCGATCGGGATCTCCGCAGCGGTCGCCGGCGCCGGGGCAGTCCTCGCCTGGTTCCTGATCGCCGCGAAGCGGCCCGAGCCGGTCGGCGGCGAGATGCCCGATCCGGCTCCCGAGGCGGACGGTGAAGCCGCCCCGATCGCTCGGGGCATCGCCCGCGGATTGGCCGAGTAGGCGCCCGGCGGCGCCGCCGCTGCACCGGTCCGTCGGTACCATCCGGCCCCTTCAAACACCCCTTCGAACGAGGAGAACCGTGGCCGTAGACATCGCCGAAGTCGCCAAGCTGGACGTGGAGCCGGGCACCCTGCCCGAGAAGATGGCCGCGTGGGTCATCCGCGCCGAGCGCGAGGGCGAGCCGAAGGACGCCTTCCAGGTCGAGGAGGTCGAGGTCCCCGAGCCCGCCGCCTTCGAGGTGATCGTCCGGGTCATGGCCGCGGGGGTCAACTTCAACAACGTCTGGGCGTCGCTCGGCAAGCCGGTCTCGGTCTTCGGCTACGGCGACCATCCCGAGTACGGCCACCACATCGGCGGCTCCGATGCGAGCGGCATCGTCTGGAAGGTCGGCGCCGGCGTCACCAAGTGGAAGCCCGGCGACGAGGTCGTCATCCACTGCAACCAGGCCTCCTACGAGGACGTCGAGGTGCACGGGCTCGACCCGATGGCGGCGCCTTCGCAGCGGATCTGGGGTTATGAGACGACCTGGGGCAGCTTCGCCCAGTTCACGAAGGTCCAGGCCCAGCAGCTCCTGCCGAAGCCCGAGAAGCTCTCGTGGGTCGACTGCTCCGCCTACGGGCTGACCTACTTCACCGCCTACCGGATGCTGATGAACCGGGCGAAGATCCAGGCCGGGCACAACGTCCTGATCTGGGGCGCGGCCGGCGGCCTCGGCGTCTTCGCGACCCAGCTCTGCAAGGCAGCGGGCGCCAACGCGGTCGGCGTCGTCTCCTCGGCTGAGAAGGGCGAGCTCGTCAAGGAGCTCGGCGCCGTCGACTACATCGACCGCAACGAGTTCAAGGGGATGATGCGGACCGGCAAGGAGACCCCCGACGAGGAGAAGGCGCGGTTCAAGGAGTCCCGTGCCTTCGCCAAGCAGGTGAAGACGATCCTCGGCGACGCCCCCGACATCGTCTTCGAGCACGTCGGCCAGGCGACCTTCCCCACCTCGGTGTTCACCGTGAAGCCGTTCGGCAAGGTCGTGATCTGCGGCGCCACCTCCGGCTACACCCTCGACTTCGACGTCCGCTACCTGTGGATGAAGCAGAAGGAGATCCTCGGCTCGCACTTCGCGAACGCCTACGAGTGCATGCGCGCCAACCAGCTCATGGCCGAGGGCAAGGTCCGGCCGGTCCTCTCGAAGTCGATGGGCTTCGAGGGCGTTCCCGAGGCTCACCAGATGATGCACGAGAACCGCCACTCCGGGAAGATCACGATCCGGGTCGGCGCCGGCGACGACCACGACGGCAAGACGGCCCCCGGCGACGGCGCGATCTGGGCCGAGGTCGGCGCGTAGCACCCGGCCCGTCGGCTCGGTGGCAGATTTACCCCCTGTGAGGGGGGAAATCGCGATCTGAGCGTGGCTCCGGATGAGGATATTGCACCTGTGAGGTGCAATATCTGCCCTCGTCCTCGTTCTCAAGCGCGATCGGGCGCCCGCCGGGTCTTCGTTCGGAGGAGAGAGCGGCGGATGCTCGGAGCCGGGCCTAAGCCGATGCCGAGCGGCGATGAGAGTCCTCTCAGCAACGGAAATCGCTGCTCTCGCCGCCTTTCCAGCCCTCTAGAGTCGGCGCCATGCGCATCGTCGTCGTCGAGGACGAACCCGCCATCGCCGACTTCCTCGTCCGCGGCCTCGAGGCCGCCGGTTACGCGGTGGCACTGGCGAACGACGGTCCCGGCGGCGAGAAGCTGATCCTCGAGGGCGAGGCCGACCTCGTGATCCTCGACCTGATGCTGCCCGGCCGCAGCGGCCTCGACGTGCTCGGGGCGATCCGCAAGGTGCGGCCGCACCTGCCGGTCATCATCCTCTCCGCCAAGGGCGAGATCGAGGACAGGATCGCCGGGCTCGACAGCGGCGCGACCGACTACGTGACCAAGCCGTTCTCGGTCCCGGAGCTGCTCGCGCGGGTCCGCGCCCACCTGCGCGCCGGGAGCGCCGAGAGCGGCCGGCTGCGCGCCGGGGCGATCGAGCTCGACCTGCTCAGCCGCCGCGCCTGGTCGGACGGCAAGGCGGTGGCGCTCTCACCGCGCGAGTTCTCGCTGCTCGCCTGCTTCGCCCGCCACCCCGGCGAAGCCCTTTCCCGCGACCGCCTGCTCTCCGAGGCATGGGGATACGAGCACGATCCGGGCACCAACGTCGTCGACGTCTACGTCGGCTACCTGCGCCGCAAGCTCGGCGACCCGAAGGCGATCGAGACGGTCCGCTCGGCCGGCTACCGGCTGCCGGCGGACGAGCCGGGATGAGATGAGCCTACGCACCCGCCTGACGCTCTCGATCGGCGCCCTCGTCCTCGTCTCGGTCGCCGCGCTCGGGCTCGCCGTCTACAACCTCGTCGGCAGCCGCCTCGACGACCGCGTCGACTCCGAGCTCGAAGATCAGGTCGACGCGCTCGGCGGGACGATCGCCGAGGCTCCGGCCGGCACCGAGGCGACCGCCGCCCGCAGCTTCATCGACAGCCAGGCCCTTGCCGGGTCGCGTCTGTTGGCCGCACAGGTGCCCGGCGTCGCGGCGCCGATCAGCAACCAGGCGAACCTGCTCGACCCCGCCGACGGCGGTCGCTCCGGCGAGGAGCACACCGAGGACGGCGAGGAGACGCACGAGCGCGTTCAGGTGCGCGAGTTGCTGGCGGCGGCGCCCGGCTACGAGACGGTCGACCTCTCCGAGAGCGGCGAGCTGCGGCTCTTCACCAGGAAGGTCCCGACCGCCGCCGGCGAGGTCGTCGTCCAGGCCGGCGAGCCCGCCGCCACGACCGACCAGGCGCAGCGGCAGGTCGCCAAGACCTACCTGTTGATCGGCTCGTTGACCGTGCTCGCCGCGGTCGGGCTCGGCTTGCTGATCGCGACCCGCACGGCGCGGCCGCTCGAGCGGATGGCAAGGCGGGCGCACGAGGTCGATGCCGGGCGGCTCGAGTTGCGGATGGACGAGGACACCCGGGTCACGGAGATCGCCGCGCTCGCCGACAGCTTCGATCGGATGCTCGATCGCCTCGAGGCCGCCTTCCACTCGCAGCGTGCGTTCGTGGCCGACGCTTCGCACGAGCTGCGGACGCCGCTGACGGCGATCCTCGGCCAGGCGCAGGTCCTCGCCGCCGACCCCGATCCCGATCCCGCCGAGGTCGCCCGGGTCACCGGCCTGATCGAGCGCGAGGTGGAGCGGATGGGCGCGCTCGTCGACGGCCTCCTCCAGCTCGCCCGGC
>DATMCB010000084.1:0-2218 GCA_035558835.1 Solirubrobacterales bacterium | reverse complement strand
CTCTGCAGCGCCGCCGGCGAGGTCGCCAAGCGCCTCGCCGGCGAGGCCGCCGAGTAATGAGCATGCTCAGCGAGATCGCCGGTCGGCTCCTGCGCCTGCCGGCCCCGGCGTCGCGCGAGGTCTCCGTCGAACCCGACCTGGCAGTCGAGATGGACGACGGAGTCATCCTCCTCGCCGATCGCTGGTCGCCGCCTCGCACCCGGTCGGCGCCGACGGTGCTGATCCGCTCTCCCTACGGGCGCAAGGGCGCCTTCGGCTTCCTGTTCGGCCGGATGCTCGCGGAGCGGGGGCTGCAGGCCGTGGTCCAGAGCGTCCGCGGGACCTTCGGCTCGGGCGGCCGCTTCGATCCGTTCGACGAGCGCGAGGATGGGCTCGCGACGCTGCGGTGGCTGCGGGCACAGCCATGGCACCGCGGCGGCGTCGGAATGACCGGCCCCAGCTACATGGGGCTCGTCCAATGGGCGATCGCGGACCAGGTCGATGCCCTCTCGCCCTCGGTGACCGCCTCGCAGTTCCGCGGAATGACCTACGGGGCCGGCACGATCTCGCTGGCCTCGGCGATGTCCTGGATGCTCCTGCTCGAGGTGCAGGAGCGACGGCTCGCACCGCTGCTGGTCGCCCACGGGCTCCGCAGGACGCTCCCGCGCCTCTACCACCAGACGCCGATCGCCGATGCCGACATCGGTGGGAGCGGAGAGCGGGTGCCGCTCGGGGAGTGGCTCGAGGAGCTCGCGCCCGACAGCCCGAGCTGGGGCACCCGCGACTACTCCACCGCGGTGGCGGACGTGACCGCGCCGGTCCAGATGATCGGCGGTTGGTACGACATCTTCCTGCCCTGGCTGATCGAGGACTTCAGCGCCTTGCGGGCCGCGGGCCGCTCGCCGCAGCTCGTCGTCGGGCCATGGAACCACCTCGCGCCCGACCTCGCCGCGTACAGCCTCAGGGAGGGGATCGCCTGGCTTCGCGCCCACCTGCTCGGGGATCGGCGGATGCTCTCCCCCGCCCCGGTACGGGTCTTCCTCACCGGGGCCGGCCGATGGCTGGAGCTGGACGACTGGCCGCCCGCGGACGCGAGCGGGTTGCGGCTGCACCTGGAGGCGTCTGGTGGCCTCTCGGCGACGGCACCGGGGGACGATGCGGGGCCGAGCCGCTACCGCTACGACCCCACCGACCCGACGCCGGTCCTCGGCGGCCCGCTGCTGATGGAGCGCCGCCCCGTTCGCGACAACCGCGAGCTCGAGGCACGCCCGGATGTCCTCACCTTCACGGCCGAGCCGCTGGCGGAGGCCCTCGACGCGATCGGTCCTGTCGAAGCGGACGTCTGGATGCGCTCCACCCGCGCCGACACCGATCTCTTCGTGCGGATCTGCGACGTCGACGCCGAAGGGGCGTCGTGGAACGTCTGCGACGCGCTGCTGCGGCTGACGGCCGGCGCGCCGGAGCGCGACGCCGACGGGATCGCGAGGGTCCGGTTCGAGCTTTGGCCCGTCGCCCACCGCTTCCTCGCCGGCCACCGGATCCGCGTTCAGGTCTCCAGCGGCGCTCATCCCCGCTACGCCCGCAACCCCGGGACCGGCGAAGACCCACTGCGTGCGATCGAGCTGGTCGCGGCCGATCAGGAGATCTTCCACGACTCCCTCCGCCCTTCGGCCGTCACGCTCAGCGTTGCTGGCCGGGGACCCTGACCCGCTCAGAAGCCCGGCAGGAGCGACCCGGAGTTGGCAACGATTGCTGCGGCGACGATCAACAGCACCGACGGGACGAGGAGGAGCGCCACCGCGAGCTGCATCTTCGGTGCCGCGCGGGCGGCCCGCTCCGTCACCTCGCGGCGCTGGTCGGCGCGCAGCGAGCTCGCCTGCTCGTGCAGGGTCCGCGACAGCGGCGAGCCGTGCCGGCGGGCCCGCTCGAGGGCCCCGGCGAGCGCGGCCAGCGTCGTTCCCCGCGAGCGCGCTGCAAGCGAGCGGAGCGCGACCGCCCGCGAGCTTCCGCACTCGATCGCCGCGACTGACGACGCCAGCTCCTCGCGAAGCGGGCCGGAGCTGTTGTGCATCGCCTCGACGAGCAGGGCGGCGATCCCGCGGCCGCTCGCGGCGCCCGTCGCCATCAGGTCGAGCGCATCGGGCAAGGCCGCTTCGAGCCGGCGGCGGCGGCGCCGGACCGCTGCCTCGACCACGAGGTCGGGCGCGACGAACGCGGCGGCCGGTGTCCCGACGAGGAC
>DATMCB010000083.1:0-7053 GCA_035558835.1 Solirubrobacterales bacterium | reverse complement strand
CTCTGCAGGGAGATCGTCGGCGACGCGGTGACCGGCACGATCGACCACGGCGATGTCGTCGAGACCGGTGATCTGAGGATCGAGGCGATCCACACCCCCGGGCACTGTGGCGACCACCTCGCGCTGCGGATCAACGACGGCGACTGCATCACCGCGGACGTGATCTTCAAGGGCACGGTCGGCGGTACCGGGGCGCCGGGCGCGACGGGCCTCGGCGACCTCAAGGCCTCGATCATGGACCGCGTCATGGGGCTTCCCAACGACGTCCGGCTCCACCCCGGCCACCGCGAGCCGACGACCGTGATCGCGGAGTGGGAGAACAACCCGTTCATCCGCCTCTGGCGCGGCCTCGACGAGCCCGGCGACGAGCGCTGCACGGTCGGCCCCGGCGACGAGGACCGCCGTGACGCGACGCTGCTGCTCTGGGCGCCCGATTACGACGGCGGCAACAAGGCGCTGGTCCGCTTCGACGACGACGGCGTCGAGACGATCACCGGCGGCTCGCAGGTCCGCCGGGCCTGAACCCCGGGGAAGCGCGATGCCAGTCAGCACCGAGGCGGTCGGCAAGCAGTACCCGGAGACGACCTACGAGGTCGGGCTCGAGAAGATCCGCGAGTACGCGAACGCTGTCGGCCAGGCCGAGCCGGTCCACCACGACCGCGAAGCTGCCCGACAGGCAGGGTTTCGCGACGTCGTCGCCCCGCCGATGTTCGCCGTCGTCTACAGCGCTCCCGCGCTCGGCCCGGCGATTCTCGACCCCGACGTCGGGATCAACTTCGCGGCGATGGTCCACGGCGGGCAGGAGTTCGTCTGGGGCGAGCCGGTCTGCGCCGGCGACGAGATCACGACCCGGGCGAAGGTGCAGGAGATCTACGAGAAGGACGGCAAGGGCTTCTACGTCTTCGAGTCCGTCTCGACCAACCAGGACGGCGACGAGGTCGTCCGCGCGACCTGGACGAACATCGTCCGGGGCGTCTGAGGAGGCACGATGGCGGACCTGAACGAGGGCGAGGCGATCCCGGAGCTGCGGATCACCCCCGACAAGTACCTGCCGCACCGCTACGCCGGCGCCTCCGGCGACTTCAACCCGATCCACATCGACAACGACTTCGCGACCGCGGTCGGTCTGCCGCGCAACATCCTCCACGGCCTCTGGACGATGGCGCAAGTCGCCCGCGCGCAGACGCAGGCCGCGGGCGGGGATCCACGGTCGCTGCGGCGGCTCAGCGTCCAGTTCCGCGGCATGGGCGTGCCCGAGGAGGAGATCGTCGTCAGCGGGACCGTGACCAGCCGCGACGGCGACCGGGCGATCGTCGCGACCGAGGCGGTCCAGGGCGGGAACGGGATCGTCCGCAACGCCGAGTCGGAGCTCGAGCTGCGCTGAGGCGGCTGGTCCAGGCGGGGGAGCGCTTCCCTGGCTACCTAGAATCCACGGCGTGCTCAGCGAACGCCAGCAGCTCATCCTCGAGATCGCGGTCGACGCGTACCTGAAGACGGGCACGCCGGTCGGCTCGAAGACGATCGCCGAGCGCAGCGACTTCGACTGGAGCGCCTCGACCGTGCGCTCCGAGCTCGGCGCGCTCGAGCGCGAGGGCCTGCTCAGCCAGCCCCACACGTCGGCCGGCCGGATCCCGACCGACGCCGGATATCGCTGCTACGCCGACAACCTGATCGAGTCGGCTCCACGACCGGCGCCGGGACCGCAGATCGGCACCGTCGGCCTCGCCCAGGCCCGCCGCGAGGTCGAGGACGCGCTCCGCGAGACGACCGCGGCCCTCGCCCAGGCGAACGACCTGCTCGCGCTCGCGACGGCGCCGCCGGTCAGCACGGCGGCGATCCACCGGGTCGAGGTCCTGGTACTGCAGCCGCGGGTGGTGGCGGTCGTCGCGATCGCCGACAACGGCGACGTAGCAAAGCGGGTGTTCACGTTCCGATCGCCGGTCGATCCCGGCCTCGTCGAGTGGGCTTCGTCGTTCCTCAACGAGCGCCTCGCCGGGCTCGGGATCGGGTCGAGCATCGTCGCGAGCCGCCTCCAGGACCCGGCTCTCGGCGAGCGCGAGCGCGAATTCCTCGACGAGATCGGGGCCGCGGTCGCCGAGCTTGCCGAGGCGACGCCCCAACAGCTCTACATGGACGGGACCGGGCGCCTGCTCTCGGAGACCCACGCCGGCGACATTCCCCATCCGGAGGGGGTCGTGAGCGCCCTCGAGGGGCGGGTCAGCGTCCTCTCGGTGCTCCGCACAGCGCTCCGTGAACGCTCCGTCTTCCTCTGCATCGGCGAGGAGAACCCGGAGCCGGCGCTGCGCTCGGTCAGCGTCGTCGGCGCCGGCTACGGACTCGGCTACCGCAACCTCGGCGCGGTCGGGGTCGTCGGCCCCCTGCGGATGGACTACGGCAAGGCGATCGACTCGGTTCGCGACGCCGCCGGCGAGCTCTCGCGGCTGTTCGCCACGGTCTACGAGGGCTGATCGCGCCGGTGCCACGCGACCCCTACGAGATCCTCGGCGTCGACCGCTCCGCCGACGAGTCCGAGATCAAGCGGGCGTTCCGGCGCCTCGCTCGCGAGCTGCACCCGGACGTCAACACGTCTGACCCCGCCGCCGAGGAGAAGTTCAAGGAGGCCGCCGAGGCCTACGAGATCCTCTCCGACGCCGAGCGCCGGCGGACCTACGACGCGTTCGGCCACGAGGGGCTCCGCTCCGGCGGCTTCCACTCGCGGGCGGAGAGCGCCGGCGGCTTCCAGGACATCTTCGAGGCGATCTTCGGCCAGTCCGACCCGATGTTCGCGGACCTGTTCGGCTTCGGCGGCGGCTCCGCCGGCGGGCCGACTGCCGGGGGCGACATCGGGGTCACGGTCGAGATCGAGCTCGCCGACGTCATCGACGGTGTCCGTCGCGAGGTCGAGTTCGACGCGGTCGTCCGCTGTGAGCACTGCCATGGCAACGGCGCCGAGCCGGGCACGCCGATCGAGACCTGCGCGACCTGCGGCGGCGCCGGTCAGGTCCGGCAGGTGACGAGGACCCCGTTCGGGCAGATGGTCCGAGCGGCGCCGTGCCCGACCTGCGGAGGCGACGGCAAGGTGCCGGAGACGCCCTGCGGGGTCTGCGGCGGCGCGGGCTCGGTCGAGGACCGCAAGTCCTACGAGGTGGAGGTGCCGCCCGGGATCGAGAACGGCCAGCGGATCCGGATCAGTGGCGCCGGCGACGCCGGCAGCAGCGGCGGGCCCTCCGGCGACCTCTACGTCCAGGTTTTGATCGCCGACGACGAGCGCTTCCACCGCGAGGGGTCCGACCTCGTCACGGTCCTCGAGGTGACCGCGATGACGGCGATGCTCGGCGCCACCCTGCCGGTCGAGACCGTCACCGGCGAGACCGAGGTCGAGCTCGAGGCGGGGATCCAGCACGGCGAGACGATCCGCGTCCGCGGCGAGGGCCTGCCGGGGCTCCGCAATCCGCGCCGCCGAGGCGACCTCCACGTCGCGGTGAAGGTCGTGACGCCGGTCGAGCTCGACGACGAGCAGCGTGAGCTCGCCGAGCGCCTCGATTCCGCCCTCGGCCCGCAGAACGCACCCGGCAACGCCCGGCCGGGAGTGTTCGAGCGCGTGCGCCGCGCCTTCCGCTGAGCCGGCCGTGGCGCCGATGGTCCGCCTCGCCGTCCGCTGCCGGCCCGAGCAGGCCGAGCAGGTCCTCGCCGAGCTGATCGAGCTCGTTCCCGGCGGGGTGGAGGAGGAGCGCGGCGGCGGTTTCGTCGAGTACGCGATCTACGGCCCGCCCGGCGAGCTGCCGGAGCTGCCGGACCTCGAGGCGGCCGCCGGCGACGGGCTCGTCGAGATCGAGACGACCGAGATTCCCGACGACTGGGCTGACCGCTGGCGCGACTTCCACGAGCCGGTCGTCGTCGACGGCGGGCGGATGGTCGTGCGGCCGTCCTGGGAGGCGGACGTCACCGGCGCGGGCATCGACGTCGTCGTCGATCCCGGCAGGGCGTTCGGGACCGGGGCGCACGCGACCACGCGCTGCTGCCTCGAGCTCCTGCTCGCACTCGCCGACCGGAACCTCGCCACCGGCGCGTTCGCCGACTGGGGGACGGGTTCGGGCGTCCTCGCGATCGCCGCCGCGAAGCTCGGCTGGGACCCGGTCACGGGCTGCGATCACGAACCCGCCGCGGTCGAGGCGGCCGCCGCCAACGCCGCCGCCAACGGAGTCGAGGTCGCGGTCGAGCGCGTCAACCTCCGCGACGAGACGCCGCCGGCGGCGGCGACCGTGACGGCGAACCTGACGGCGCCGCTCCTGGTTCCGCTCGCGGAGCGGATCGCGGCCGGGGCGATCCCGGCGCCGGAGCACCTGGTGGTCAGCGGACTGCTGAGCGCCGAGCGCGAGCGTGTCGTCGCTGCCTACCGTCACGCCGGCCTGGGCGTCGAGGAGTCGCTCGCGAGCGGCGAGTGGGCGGCGCTCCTGCTCATCCGCTGAGGGCGAAAACGAATCCTCCGACCGGCCCGTTAGCGTTGCCGCCATGGTCGCAGCAACGGTCACGTTCTACAGCGTCGTCGTCTTCTTCCACATCGCCGCGGTGGTGATCGGCTTCGGGCCGACCTTCGCCTACGGCGCCTACATGGCGACGGCCCAGCGCGAAGGCGGTCAGGCGATCCCGCTGATCGGCCGGACGATCGTCTTCTGGGACCGGACGGTGAACACGGCTGCGATGACGTTGATCCTGCTGACCGGGATCTACCTCGCCTCCGACGGCCCCTACGGGACCGGCAGCTTCTTCATCAGCTGGGGCTTCGTAGCGATCGTCATCCTGTTCGCGCTCACCCACGCCTTCTTCATCCCGAGGACGAGGCGGGCGGTCGAGCTCGCCGAGCGTGACCTGGCGGCGCCGGACGGCAAGCTCTCGACCGAGTTCGAGGCGCTCAGCGGGCAGCTCGCCAAGGTCGGCATCGCCGCCGGCCTCCTCGTGATCCTGACGATCTACGTCATGACTGCGAAACCGTTCCTCTGAGAGCGGCCTGGCCCGGTCCAGACCACTCTCACCTGTCAACAGTCCGATAATCGGGGGCAATGACCCCCGACCGCTCGCTGCCGATCGCCATGTTCGACTCCGGCGTCGGCGGGCTGACCGTGCTCCACGAGTGCCTCGTCTCGCTTCCGGCCGAGGACTTCCTGTACCTCGGCGACAGCGCCCACTTCCCGTACGGCACGAAGAGCGCCGAGGACCTCCGCGAGCGGGTCGTCGCGAACACCGAGCTGCTGCTCGGCCGCGGCGCGAAGCTCCTGATCGTCGCCTGCAACTCGGCGGCTTCGGCGGGCGCCGAGGCGGCGCGGGAGATCGCCGATGCCCACGGCGTCGAGGTCGTCACCGTGATCGACCCCGAGGCGGAGATCGCCGCCGCGATCAGCGGCACCGGGAGGATCGGGGTCCTGGCGACGCCGGCGACGGTCGCGGGCGGCGCCTACCGGCGGGCGCTCGAGGCGCAGGGCCGCGGGCTCGACGTGACCGAGGTCTCGGCGCCGGACCTCGCGCCGATCATCCAGAACGGCTTCCCGTTCGACCAGTCGGTCCTCGACACGGTGCGCTTCTACTGCGAGCCGCTGCGCGCCGCCTCCGTCGACACGCTGATCCTCGGCTGCACCCACTACCCGCTGGTGGCGCCGATGCTGCAGCGGATCCTCGGCCGCGACGTCCGCCTCGTCACCGCCGGACACGCGATCGCGGCGAACGCGCAGCGGATCCTCGAGAGCCGCGCGCTCGAGAGCGCCACGAGCGGCGAGGGGGCCTACCGGTTCCTCTGCACCGGCGACGTGTTCTCGTTCCGCGAGCTCGGCACCAGGTTCCTGCAGATGCCGCTCGGCGACATCGAAGGGGTCTGATCGCGGCCTCACTACTCTTCGGTCGATGAGCGACGAGATCCTCGAACGAGTCCAGGCCGACACCCGCACGGCGATGAAGGCGGGCGAGCGCGACCGCGTCGGAACGCTGCGGATGCTCGCCAGCTCGCTCCAGCAGGACGAGAAGGAGGGCAAGGGCGACGCCGTAGCCGTCCTCCAGCGCGAGCGCAAGAAGCGGATCGAGGCAGCGGATGCCTTCGAGAGCGGCGGGCGATCCGAGCAGGCCGCCGCCGAGCGCGACGAGGCGACGTTGATCGAGTCCTACCTCCCCGAGCAGATCTCCGACGAGGAGCTCGAGCGGATCGTGGTCGCCGCGGTCGAGTCGACCGGCGCGACGGACGTCAAGGAGATGGGCAAGGTGATCGGCGTCGTGATGCCACAGGTCAAGGGCCGCGCGGACGGCAAGCGGGTCTCGACGATGGTCCGGGAGCGGCTTGGCGCGTAGGCAGCTGACGATCGAAAACGACGTGGCCGCGGAGCTCGCGGGGTCGGGAGATGCGGTTCTTCGCGAGCTCGAGGAGCGCCTCGATTGCGAGGTTTATCTCCGCGGTAACGTGATCACCCTCGACGGCCCCGAGCACTCGGTCGCCGAGGGACAGGGGCTCGTCGAGGAGTTGCTCGGCCTGATCGAGCGCGGGCACGATCTCGAGCCGGAGACGATCGCCGCGGTCGACGGCGCCCGCGAGTCCGGGGTCGCCCCGGCGGCGATGCTCGGCGATTCGGTCTGGCGGCACCGCGGCACGAGCGTCGCGCCGCGGACTCCGAACCAGAAGCGTTACGTCGACTCGATCCGCGAGCACACGGTCACGTTCGGGATCGGACCGGCCGGGACCGGGAAGACCTTCCTCGCCGTCGCGATGGCGGTCGCCGCGCTCGAGTCGCGCGACGTCAGCCGCGTCATCCTCACCCGCCCCGCCGTCGAGGCCGGCGAGCGGCTCGGATTCCTGCCCGGCGACATCCAGGCGAAGGTCGATCCCTACCTGCGGCCCCTCTTCGACGCGCTCTACGACATGCTCGACCCCGATCGCGTCAACGACTACTTCGAGCGCGGGATCATCGAGGTCGCGCCGCTGGCCTTCATGCGCGGCCGGACAATCAACGACGCCTTCGTGATCCTCGACGAGGCCCAGAACACGAGCCCCGAGCAGATGAAGATGTTCCTGAC
>DATMCB010000082.1:0-3577 GCA_035558835.1 Solirubrobacterales bacterium | reverse complement strand
ACCATCGGCGAGGGGACCGACGAGGTCCAGCAGATGGTGATCGCCCGCGCGCTCGGCTGCTGAGCGGCGATCCGCCGGAAGCCATCCGGGCCGGGCGGGAGGATGACCGCCGGATGCAGGAAGCCGGACAAGCTCCGACCGAGACCCGCGCCACGGAACCGGGCGACGCCGTCGCATCGGCCCTCGCGGCCGAGGTCTCGCGCCGGGTGGCCGCGATCCTCGATTCGGTCGAAAGCGAGGCTGCCCGCGTCCGCGACGAGGCCCGCGCCGAGGCCGCCGCCTACATCGAGGATGCCCGCCGGCGCGCCGATGCGCTCGTCGCCGAGCGGCAGCGACGGATCGCCGAGCTCAGCGACGATCTCGTCGCCGGAGCGGAGGCGGTGGTCGCGCGCCTCGAGGACGCCGGGCCGGTCCGGGCCGGGTTCGAGGATCTCGTTCGTGCCCTCGGCGACGCCGCCGAGCGGCTCGGCGACGAGGCCGGTGGTTCGGTGCCGGCGGGCGCACCAGAGCTGAGCGGGATCGCGGAGCGGTGAGCGGACCGGACTGGACCGACCCCGAGTCGCCGCGCGCGCTCGGCGACCGTCTCGACGAGGTGGCGGGAACCGGCAGCTTCGACGTCGAATCGGCGCTGCGCGACCTCGACCGGGCGACCCGGACCTTCGTCGAGCGGCTCGAATCGGGCGAGCCGGTGGCTCCGGCGCCGACCGTGTCCACGACCCCCGCCCCACCCCCGCTCCCGGCCGCCACCGATCCGATGCGCGAGGCGGAGCAGGAGGCCGCGCGCTACCTCGAGCAGGCCAAGCGGCGCGCCGACGGCCTCGTCGCCGCGATGCTCAGCGCCGTCGAGCGCGACGTCCTCGCGATGCACCGTGAGGCGGAGAGCGAGGTCCAGGCACGCCGCGATGCGGTCGAGATCGACGCCGCCCGGCGTCTCGAGGAGGCTCGCCTCGTCGCCGAGCGGATCGTCGCCGAGCGGCAGCGGCGGATCGCCGAGCTGAGCGACGGGATCAGCGGACGGGCGCGGGCGCTCGCCGCCGGGATGGAGGACGCGGAGCGGATCCGCGCCCAGTTCGAGGGCTTCGTGGTCACCCTCTCGGCAGCGGCCCGCCGGGTCGCGGCGATCGGCTCACCGCGGGTGGTTCCGCATCAGCGAGCCGGCCGTCCGCAGGCTCGCGACGACATCGCGGCCTGAGCGGACGGCAGCGCCGCGCTGCGGCTAGCCCCGGTAACCGGGCTGCTCGGGCGGGACGATCCGGATCTGGCGGAGCTCGCCTCTGATCGTCAGGTCTCCGGACAGCTCGATCTCGACCATCTGTCCCGGCGGCAGCCCGGCGAGCACCGACAGCGGATCGGCGGCGATCGGCTGCGGCGGCGGAGGCGGCTCGTAGGCGGGCGGAGGCGGCGTGGCGGGCGGAGGAGGTGAGGCGGGCTGAGCCGGCTCGGCCCAGACCTGCGAGGGCGCCTGCACCCACTGCGGCGGGGGCGGCTGCTGCTGATGATGATGAGGTGATGCCGGCGGCGCCTGCGGCTGCGGCGGAGGCTGCTGCTGTTGGGGACCCGCATGCTGCTGTGGAGCAGGCGGCTGCTGTGCGGGTGGCTGCTCCTGCGGAGGCGGCTGCTGTGGGGGTGGCTGCTGCTGTGGAGCCGGCTGTTGCTGGAAGGGCTGCTGCGGGGGCTCGGGCTGTCCGGGGAAAGCCCCCTGCTGGTCGGGGCGGCCGCCGGGTGACGGTGGCGCGTTGACCGGCGGGGCCGGACGCTCCGGCATCCGTGGCGGCGGCACCTCTCCGGGATCTTGCGTGGGCTGAGCGGAGGCAAGCCGCACCGTCCCGCCCTGCTCGGGCTCCGGCGCCTCGGTCGCAGCCGGATCCGGCGGCTGGGCGCCCTGGGAGACGGCGGCCGTCGTATTCGCCGCGTAGTGGTTGCGCAGGGTCATCTCGACCTGCTGGGTCAGCGGCACCGCGGGTTCGACCTGCGGGGCCTCGCGGACCACATCGCGTTCGTAGGGGACCCAGACGTGGCCGTCGCCGGGGACCGCGTCGTCGAACGGCACCAGCGTCGAGCGGCCGCCGAACCGGCCCTCCTTGACCAGCAGCCAGCGCGGCTCACCTGTGGCGGGGTCGATCCAGACGTCCTCCAGCCGACCGATGGCGACACCGTTGATGTCGTCCACGCGCGAGCCGATCCATCCGAGTGCCTCGTTCAAGCTTGGCTTACTGCCCCCGCGCAGCTCCGCTGCGATCATCTCTCCATCCATCCTCTGGCGCTGGTCTCCGTTCCAGCAGCGGGGACGCTACCACCATTCGGGGCGCCAGGCGAAGCATCGGGTCCACGCTTGCGAGTTCGCGGACGCTCGCAGACCGGCTCTTATACTGGCCCGACGTTGGCAGCCGAGGAGGAAGAGCCGAGCGGCCCGGACGGTGGTGCCGGCGAGCCCGCTCAGCCACCTCCCGCCCCGCCGCATCCGCCCCGCCCGCGCCTGCGCCGGCGACCGCTCGGGTACAAGCGGGCGGACGTGGACGACGCGCTGACCGCTCGCGACGGCGAGCTGGCCGAGCTCCGCCAGGACGTCGCCGCGCTCTGGCTCGCCTTTGCCCAGCACGACCGGATCCTCCGGACCCTCACCGGAGGCTCTGCGCCTCCGGCCCCGGCTGCGGAAACGGAGCAGGCGACCGAGGCCGTGGCGGAGGCCGGGCAGCCGGCGGGGGCAGCTCCCCTCGCCGGCGAGGCGGCGTCGATCGGCACGCAGCTCTCCGAGCTCGAAGAGGTCCTTGCCGCGATCGAATCGGCCACCCAGACATTGGAGCGGACCTACTCCGAGGAGCTCGCCGCCGGGGAGACGGCCGCTGGGGAGACCGAGAGCCCGGCCGGCGACGAGCCGGCAGGTGAGCCCGCCGAAGACGCCGAACGCCCCGACTGAGCGACGCTCGTCCCCGCGGTACCGACCACCTAGGCGTCGGGAACCGAGCTGCGATCCTCGGCCGCGCGCCCGGCCAGCGCCGCGCCACGCCCGGAGTCGAGCGGGATTCCGTAATGGGCGAGGAGCTGCCGCTCCTCCGACGGCGTCAGCCCGTCGGCGGGCTCGATCTCCGCCGCGCCGCGGATCCATGCTCGCGGGAAGGCGGCCCAGGCGCGGCCGGCGGCCGCTGCGACGCAGCGGGCCGGTACCGCCGCCCGGCGCCCGATCCGGCCCAGCTTCACGACCAGCCACGTCGGTGAGCCGTCGACTGCGTCGACGAGGACGCCGTGGACGCGGCCGACGTTGCCGCCGCCGACCTCCTCGAGCTTGGCGCCGACACACTCGCGGGCATCGGCGAGGTCGAACCCCGATCCCGCCGAGGGCAGCTCAGCGGTGCCGTCGGGTTCAGCCATCGGCGCTTCCGCCGCGGCTGCGATCGAGCAGCTCCGCGGCGGCGGTGGCGGGATCGGTCTCGCGGCGGACGACGCTTTCGAGCAGTGAGGCCACGGATCCATCCTCGGCGATCCGCGCTTCGAGCTCGCGCCGCAGTCGCGCGGTCGCCAGCCCGAGCACCTCGGAGCGGAGGTTGCGGGCGCGGCGCTCGTCGAGCGTTCCCGACTC
>DATMCB010000081.1:0-2259 GCA_035558835.1 Solirubrobacterales bacterium | reverse complement strand
CAGCCCCGCGATCTCCCAGCGGACGACGAGCCGCTCGAACAGCAGCTCCTCCCGTCGCTGCCAGGCGTCCTCGATCGACGCCGCGGCGCTCCCCGGACGCTCGGCGAGCTTCGCGATCGTCCCCGGGCTGAGCTCCCTGCGGAGCGTCAGGACGTTGCCTTCGGCGTCGCTGTAGTCGCTCGTCGCGACCGGCTCCCGGCGCCTTCGCGGCTTGGGCTTGCGCTTCGCCACCCGTCGCAGTCTGCCAACAGCCGGCGCGGCCGGACGGGATGAGCGCCCGCGAGGTCGACGTCGTCGTCGTCGGTGGCGGCCCCGCCGGGGAGGTCGCGGCCGGCAGGCTTGCCGACGGCGGCCTCGACGTCGCGCTGGCCGAGGCGGAGCTGATCGGCGGGGAGTGCAGCTACTGGGCGTGCATGCCCTCGAAGGCGCTGCTCCGTCCCGCCGAGCTTCTCGCCGAGACCCGACGCGTGCCGGGGCTCCCGGTCGGCGACGAGCTCGACGTCGATCGGATCCTGGCGCGCCGCGACGAGGTGATTCACGACCTCGACGACAGCTCCCAGCTCCCCTGGCTCGAGAAGCGCGACATCACGCTGCTCCGCGGCCACGCCGAGATCGTCGGCGAGCGTCGCGTCCGGATCGGCGACGAGGAGCTGACTGCTCGCCGCGCCGTCGTGGTCGCGACCGGCTCGGGCCCGGCGATGCCGCCGATCGACGGACTCGCCGATGTCGGCGCCTGGTCGAATCGCGAGGTGACGACGGCGAAGGCGGTCCCGGAATCGCTGCTGATCCTGGGCGGCGGCGTTGTCGGCGTCGAGATGGCGCAGGCGTGGAGCTCGCTGGGCAGCGAGGTGACGATCGTCGAGGGGATGGGGCGGATCCTCGCGAACGAGGAAGAGTTCGCCTCCGATCAGGTTGGCGCCGCCCTTCGCGACCGCGGCGTCGTGATCAGGACCGGCGCCGAGGCCACCGCCGCGCGGCGTGACGAGGCGGCCGGCACCGTCGTCCTCGAGATCGATGGCGACGACACGCTCGAAGCCGCGCACCTCCTCGTCGCCGTCGGCCGCAAGGCCCGGGTCGAAGGCCTCGGCCTCGAGTCCGTCGACGCCGGCACCGACGGCGATCCGATCGAGGTCGACGAGCGGATGCGCGTCGGCGGCCGCGACTGGCTGTACGCGATCGGTGACGTCAACGGCCGCTCGCTGCTCACCCACATGGGCAAGTACCAGGCGTGGGTGGCGGTCGAGAACATCCTCGGCCGCGATGCCGTCGCCCGAGCCGACGACGAACGCTCGCCCCGGGTCGTCTTCAGCGATCCCGAGGTCGCGGCGGTCGGCTACACGCTCGCGGGCGCCGGCGGGGCGGGGCTGAACGTGACTGCCGTCGACGTTGCGACCGCCGGGACCGCCGGCGCCTCGTTCCACGGCCGGGACGCCGATGGGACGAGCCGCCTCGTCATCGACGACGACCGGCGGGTCATCGTCGGGGCGACGTTCGTCGGCCCCGACGCCAACGAGCTGATTCACGCGGCGACGATCGCGGTCAGCGCCGCGGTCCCCGTCGACGCGCTGATCGACGCCGTCCCCGTCTTTCCGACCCGGAACGAGATCTGGCTCTACCTGCTCCAGGAATACGGGCTGTAGCTGACGAGCTCGAGGGGTCGCGAATCAAGGACGCAGGAGCCGCAGCGGCCTCCGGCCGTAAGGCGACGAGGACGCCGAGTCGCGGCGCCTCGGGCCGTCAGACGGTGAGGCGACTCTTGATCTGTTCGAGGAAGTCGCGGGGAAAGCCGGGGATGCCCTCGAGCTCGTCGACCGAAGCGAAGTGGCCCGAGCGCTCGCGGTGAGCGAGGACGCGTCCCGTCTGAGTGACCGACAGGCCGACGTCGCGGAGCTGCTCGAACGTCGCGTCGTTGAGGTTCAGGGGCAGGAACTGGACGGAGCTCATCTCCGAGGGCTCCGGCAGCCTCATCGGCGCGGCGGTCCCGGGCTCGGGCTCCCGCTCCGGCTTCGGCTCGGGCTGCCGCTGCGGCTCCGGCTCGGCGGCGGCCGGCTCGGGCTCTGACGGAACGGGCTCAGGCTCGGCCGCCGTTGACGCCTCGACAGCCGGAGTCTGCTCCGGCGCCGTCGGCGGTTCCGGGCTCGGCGGCACGGCGGCCGCAGCCGGCCCCGCCCCAGCGGCTCCGCCCGCGCTCAACGGCTTGGCGACGCCGGCGACTGCCTCGCGGGCGCGGGTCTCGGCTTCGCGAGCGCGGTTCTCGGC
>DATMCB010000080.1:0-3418 GCA_035558835.1 Solirubrobacterales bacterium | reverse complement strand
CGACGGCGCCACCGCGGCAGGAGTCGCTCGGCGATCGGATCGAGCGGGCGATCGACGCCCGCACCGATGCCGGGACGGAGATCGCCCGCGGCGAGGCCGAATCGGCGACGCGCGGGCCGAGCATCCGCCGAACGGCCTTCTGGCTGCTCGTCACCGGCGTCTCCCTCTACCTCGTCGCGCCGAGCCTGCTCGACGTCCTCGGCTCCTGGCAGAACCTGAACCGGATCGACCTGCTCTGGTTCCCGCTCCTGGCGCTGCTTCAGCTCGCCTCGCTCGGCTGTGTCTGGATCCTCCAGCGGCTGACGATCCCGCGCTCGCCGTGGTCGGCGGTGATCGACTCCCAGCTCGCCGGCAACGCGCTCGCGAAGATCGCCCCCGGCGGCGGCGCGATGGGGGCCGCGCTGCAATACAAGATGCTCGTCGAGCGCGGGGTGGCGCGCGGCCGCGCCGTCGCCGGGATCACCGCGGTCAACCTGCTCACGTTCGGGGTCGTCCTGGCGCTACCGGTGCTCGCCCTGCCGGCGCTGTTCGGGACGAGCGTCAACCGGAGCCTGCTCGAGGCCGCGGTCGTCAGCGTGGCCGTCTTCATCGTCCTCGCCGCGGTGGCGACGTTGCTGCTCGCCGCCGACGATCCGCTGCGCCGCGTCACGACGGCGATCGAGAAGGTCCGAAACAGGCTCCGACGCACATCGCCGCCGACCGCGCATCTCCCGGAACGCGTCCAGCGCGAGCGTGACCGGATCCTCGCCGCCCTCGGCGACGACTGGCGCAAGGCCGTGCTCGCAACGGTCGGGCGCTGGGCGTTCGACTACGCGATCCTGCTCGCCTCGCTGGCCGCCGTCGGCGCCCATCCCTCGCCCGGCCTCGTTCTGCTCGCCTTCTGTGCCGCCCAGGTCCTCGCCCAGATCCCGATCACCCCCGGTGGGCTCGGCTTCGTCGAGACCGGCCTGACGGCGCTGCTGGCGCTCGCCGGAGTCAACGTCGGCGACGCCGTGCTCGCGACCTTCCTCTACCGCCTCTTCACCTACTGGCTGCCGCTGCCGCTCGGGCTTCTCGGCGTGGCGCTGCACCGCCGCCACACCGGTGACGGCGACGGCGTCACTTGAACTGGTCGTCGTAGATGCAGAGCCCGTAGATGATCAGCACGTCGGCGGCGATTATCAGCAGCGACCAGATCGGGAAGACCGCGACGAAGAAGAGCTGCCAGACGAGGTTGAAGCCGCAGAGGATGATCCCCAGCCCCTGACCGTTGGCGTTGCGGCGGAGGATCAGGACCGCGGTGAGGAGCTGCAGGGCGCCGATCCCGAGCAGGGTCAGCCCCCAGAACGTGAGGTTGCCGAAGAACAGGTTCTCCTCGTGGAACTTCGCGTCGCCGGCGAGGGCGACGACCCCGTCGATCGCGTTGAACGTGCCGAGCAGGGCGAACATGACGCCGATGAAGGTGACCCAGCCGCCACCTTGCACGTGCGTGGTCGCGTCGCGTTGACTCATCGTCTCTCCCTTCCATGAATCCGGGTTCGGGTTCGCAGACGGGGACTCTAGGCAGCGCTCCGGCGTACTCCGGCGACTCGCTAAGTTGGCCGCATGCCCCGCCTCTCGGTCCTCGACCTCTCGCCGGTGGCGGCCGGATCGACCGAGTCGCAGGCCCTCCATGACACGATCGACCTCGGTCGTCACGCCGACCGGCTCGGCTACCACCGCTACTGGCTCGCCGAGCACCACGGCGGCGCGATGGTCGCCAGCTCCTCCCCCGAGCTGATGATCGGACAGGTGGCGGCCGCCACCGAACAGATCCGCGTCGGCTCCGGGGGTGTGATGCTCCCCAACCACAGCCCGCTGCGGGTCGCCGAGCAGTTCAAGGTCCTCGCCGCGCTGTTCCCGGACCGGATCGACCTCGGGATCGGCCGGGCGCCCGGCACCGACCAGATGACCGCCTACGCGCTGCGCCGCAGCCGCGAGGCGATGGCCGCCGACGACCTCCCCGAGCAGCTCGGCGAGCTGCTCGCCTTCGCCGGCTCGCGCCCCTGGCCCGAGGGCCATGCCTTCAGTCACGTCCGGGCGGCCCCCTGGGATGCGCCGCTGCCGCCGATCTTCCTGCTCGGCTCGAGCGACTTCTCGGCCCGCCTCGCCGCCGTCGCCGGGCTCGGGTTCGCCTTCGCCGGGCAGATCAACCCGGAGATGGCGGTCGACGCGCTGCGTCTCTACCGCGACGAGTTCCGGCCCTCGGACCAGCTCGACGCGCCCTACGCGATCCTCTCGCACGCGATCGTCTGCGCCGACGACGACGAGTCGGCGCAGCGCATCGCCGCCCCCTCACGGGTCGCGTTCCGGCGGCTCCGGACGGGACGGCCGACGCCGCTGCCCTCGGTCGAGGACGCGATCGCCGAGGAGGGACCGCGTCCCGCGCCGAATCCGGGCGTGACCGAGCGGATGCTCGTCGGCTCGCCGCTGACGATCCGCGACAAGGCCGACGAGCTGCTGACGCGGAGCGGGGCAGACGAGCTGATGGCGATGACGAACGTCCACGACCCCGCCGACCGCCGCCGCTCCTACGAGCTGCTCGCCGAGGCCTTCGCGCTCGAGCCGCGGACGACGGCCGGAGCAACCGGCTGAGCGTGGGGCTCGACAGCGGGCTCACCGACCTGCGGCTCGAGGCGCTGCGCGAGCGCCGCAGCGTCAAGTGGACGACCTACGAGCCGGACGTCCTTCCCTCGTGGGTCGCGGAGATGGACTTCCCGCTCGCCGCGCCCGTCGCCGATGCGCTCCGCTCCGCCGTCGACCGCAGCGACGGCGGCTACGCGAACCCGGCCGCCGCCGGGCTCCCCGAGGCCCTCGCCGGTTTCCTCGAACGCCGCCAGGGCTGGAGCATCGACCCCGGCCAGGTAGTCGCCTGCAACGACGTCGTCGCCGGCCTCACCGACCTGCTGCGGACGCTGCTCGAGCCCGGTGATCGGGTCGTCGTCACGCCACCCGTCTACCACCCGTTCTTCAGCCTCGTGCCCGACGCCGGCTGCGTGCTCGCCGAGGTGCCGCTGGCCGGCGGCCGCGAGCTCGACCTCGACGGGATCGAGGCCGCCTTCGCGGACGGCGCCCGGGCGCTCCTGCTCTGCAATCCCCACAACCCGACCGGGACCGCCGCCGGCCGGGCCGAGCTCGAGGCGCTCGCCCGGCTCGCCGCCGAGCACGACGCCTGGATCCTCGCCGACGAGATCCACGCGCCGCTGACGCTGGCCGGAGCCGAGCACGTCCCGTTCCTGACCGTCTCCGCCGCCGCCGCCGAGCGCGGGATCGCACTCGTCTCGGCCTCGAAGGCGTTCAACCTGGCGGGGCTCGGTTGCGCGCAGATCGTCACCGCCGCCGAGGGGCCGCGCGCGGCCGTCGCCGAGCTGCCGTTCTCGGCCACCCACTGCGGCCATCT
>DATMCB010000079.1:0-7770 GCA_035558835.1 Solirubrobacterales bacterium | reverse complement strand
CCTCGAGGGCTACGGGATGACCGAGACCTCGACGGCGGCGACGATCTCGACGCCGTCCGACTTCAAGTTCGGGACCGTCGGCCGGCCCTTCCCGGGCTGCGAGGTGAAGATCGCCGACGACGGCGAGGTCCTGATCAAGGGCCCGAACATCTTCCAGGGCTACTACAAGAACGAGGAGGCGACGTCGGAGACGATCGTCGACGGCTGGCTCCACACCGGCGACATCGGCGAGATCGACAGCGACGGCTACCTGTCGATCACCGGCCGCAAGAAGGACATCATCATCACCGCCGGGGGCAAGAACATCACCCCCGCCAACCTTGAGGCCGAGATCAAGCAGCACCCGCTCGTCAGCCAGTGCGTCGTCGTCGGCGACCGCCGTCCCTACCTGGTCGCCCTGGTCACCCTCGACCCCGAGGCGGCCGCCGCCTACGCCGCCGAGAACGACCTACTGCCCGACGATCCCGCGGCGTTCGCCGCCAACGCCGACATCCACGCCTCGATCATGGCCCACGTCGAGCGGGTCAACGCCCGCTTCGCCCGCGTCGAGCAGGTCAAGAAGATCGAGATCCTGCCCCATGACCTCTCCCAGGAGACCGGCGAGCTGACCCCGACGATGAAGGTCAAGCGCAACGTCGTCGCCGACAAGTACGCCGAGCAGATCGAGGCGCTGTACGCGTAACCGGGCCGGCGGCGGGTCCTGCCGCGGGTTCGGGCTAGCGGAGCAGGGCGCCGGTCGTCTGCTCGAAGACGCGGCGCCAGGCGGGCGTCTGGTCGCGCTCGCGCTCGACCTGGTCGAGGACGTGGCGGATCCGGCGGGCGGAGATCTGAATGCCGTGGCGCTCGGCGATCTCGCGGTAACGGTCGTAGTCGCGGGCGAGGCGCAGGGTCACCGACTCGAAGCCGTGCTTGGCGATCTGCAGGCGCGCCCGGTAGTCCATGATCGAGGTCGCGAACATCAGCTCGTCGCCGAACTCGGGCTCGATCAGGATGATGTCGACGCCCGGGTACTTGACCGACCACTCCTCGACGGCGCGGTGCAGGCGGTCGTGGGCGATCATCCGCGCGGCCTGGTTGGCGAGGGCGACGAAGCCCATGTCGGATACGCGGCGGACGCGGCTGCCGAAGATCGTCGGGACGCGCTTGGTGAAGTCGTTGATGAACGGGACGATCGGGTTGACGACGACGATGAACTTGGCACCCTTCTCGACCGCGATGTCGATGTTGGTCGTCGAGCGGATCCCGCCGTCCATCATCTCCCTGCCCTTGATCTCGACCGGCTCGTAGACCAGCGGCAGCGCCGTCGAGGCGGCGACGGCCCGTGAGATCGGCACGTCCCGCCATTCGCCGTCGCCGAGGACGATCCGCTCGGTCGTGTCGATCTCGGTCGCGCACAGGTAGAGCTCGTTGGCGAGCATCCGGAAGTCGTCGGTCCGGTCTGGGTCGGCGAGCATCTCGGCCACGTACTTCTCGATCCCGGCACCGGTGTAGAGCCCCTTCGGGAGCCCTGCGGCGAGCGCCGAGGCGACGTCCATCACCGACGTCTCGGCAAGCGTCCGGGCGAGCTCGCGGGTGATCCCGGCGAGCCGGAACGGCAGCTTCAGGCCGGCCGCCGCAAAGCCTTTGTAGTTCGGGCGCAGCAGCATCCCGAGGTCCATGTCGCGAAGCGGCGAGGGCAGGTTCTTGTTGAGGACCCGCATCATCTCCTCGGGCGTGACGCCGTTGGCGACGGCGCTGCCGACGAACGAGCCGGCGCTGGTGCCGACGTAGACGTCGAAGTCGTTGACCGTGCGGTTGACGGCGAGCAGGTCGAAGGCGCGGAGGGCGCCGATCTCGTAGACGGCACCGGTGAACCCGCCGCCGCCGAGGACGAGGGCCGTCTTCGATCGGCTGCGCCGGCGGCCGCGGGCCTTCTTGGCGCGGCTCGCCGCGTCGAGCTGGACTACCTCGCTCATCGGCACAGCCAATTATGGCAGCGCCAACACCCGGATCGGACGGTAGCCACCGCGGAGTGTCCGGACTTCCACGTCGCGTCTGCGGGTTCACCCCGAACGGGAGGCTGCACGGGTATCTACACTCGCGCCCTCGGATGCCCGCTCGCACCCTCCTCGCGACACTGCTCGCCGCTGCCGCGCTCCTCGCCGTTGCCTCCCCCGCCGCCGCCTCCCCGGCGACGGCCGGCCGGCAGGCGCTGCCGGGTCCCGATCTCGCCTTCCGCGGCGATCCCGCCCCCGCCCGCGCCGAGCGCAGCCCGATCAGCCGCGGCAAGCTGCGCCGCAAGCTCGCCCGGCTCGCCAAGCGCGCCCCCGGCTCGAGCGGCTACTTCGTGACGAGGATCGGCGGCAAGTCGGGCAAGCCGATCTTCGACCGTAACGCCGGCCACTCGCGGAAGCTGGCCTCCAACGAGAAGCTCTTCACGACGATCACCGCCCTGCACCGCCTCGGCCCGAAGTGGCGGATCCCGACCCGCGTCAAGATCGGCGGCAGCGTCCGCAAGGGCAAGCTCCGCGGCGACATCTATCTGATCGGCGGCGGCGATCCCTCGTTCGGACCCAGCGGGGTCGATGACCTGGCCCGCCAGGTCCGCAGGGCCGGGATCCGCCGGATCGGCGGCCGCGTGATCGGCGACGACAGCGTCTTCGACCGCCGCCGCGGCGTTCCCGACTCGAACTGGGGCCCGAGCCCCTACATCGCGCCGCTGAGCGGCCTCGTCTACGGCGGCTCGACCTACTCCGGCGATCCGGCGAAGGCAGCCGCGAAGGCGTTCCGGAACGGCCTCCGCGACGCCGGCGTCAGAATCGGCAGCAAGGTCAAGGTCAGGCGAACGCCGGGCTCGCTGCGCGGCCGTGACGCGATCGCCGAACACGATTCGGCGACGATCAAGTCGCTCGTCCGCGCCACCAACAAGGACTCGGTCAACTTCTATGCGGAGATGCTGCTGAAGCGGCTCTGGGCGAAGGGCGGCCGGAAGGGGACGACCAACGGCGGCGCCAAGGCGGTCGAGCGGTTCGCCCGCCAGGTCGGCTCCAAGGTCCGCGCCCGTGACGGCTCCGGGCTGACGGCCTCGAATCGCTCCTCGCCGCGTAACGTCGTCCGGCTGCTGATCGCCGCCCAGCGCGACGACGACCTCGCCAAGCCGCTCTTCAAGTCGCTGGCGATCGCCGGCAAGGACGGCACCCTGCGCTCGCGGATGAACGGCTCCGCCGCCGACGGACGCTGTCGCGGCAAGACCGGGACGCTGACCGGCGTCTCCAACCTGTCCGGCTACTGCAAGACGAAGCGCGGGCTCGTCGTCTTCTCGCTGTTGATGAACGGCGTCTCGAGCCTCGACGCCGCCCATCACATCCAGGACGAGATGGTGGTGGCGATCTCCCGCCTCCGCGGCTAAGCTCAACTCGTGTTGGGAGCGACGCCGAGGACCGGTGGCCGGGCCATCTCGCGGGCCGTGGGCGCCGCGGTGGCCCTCGCGGTCGTCGTCCTCGCGATCGCGCTCGCCCCGGCCACCGCCACGGCTGCGCCGCCGCTGCCGCCGCAGCCGCGCGACACGGCGACGGCCACCGGCGACAACCTGATCACCGACGATTTCAGCGCGTCCGCGATCGACGTCGACGCCTCCAGCGGTCCCTCCGGAGAGGACCCACAGGGGACGGCGTCGTTCACGCTCCTCGGCAGCTACCACATCTCCGGGACGGTGAGCTGCTTGAAGGTGACCGGCAACGTAGCCGTCCTCGAGATCAACGGCACCTTCCCAGTGCCCGGCCTTCTCAGTCTGATCATCCGCCTGACCGACAACGGCGGCAACGGGCAGGACCGCTTCGAGTGGTACCCGGTCCTGCCCGAGATCGGGCAGGACCTCGATTGCGAGACCGGTGCCCCTGGCTGGTTCGGCGGCCCGCTGATCGGGCGCGCCGTCGTCTCCGACGCCCAGCCCGGACCGGCGTCGAAGGCCGACTGCCGGAACGGCGGCTGGTCCCGGTTCGGCTTCAAGAACCAGGGACTCTGCGTGAGGTCCGTCGGAACCTAGACGAGCAGGTCGCGGAGGCCGGCCTCGTCGACGATCTCGACGCCGAGCTTCTCGGCCTTCGCCAGCTTCGAGCCGGGGCTGTCGCCGGCGACGACGTAGTCGGTCTTCTTCGAGACCGAGCCGGTCACCTTGCCGCCGGCGCCCTTGATCAGCTCGGTCGCCTGCTCGCGGCTGAGGTCGGGCAGCGTCCCGGTCAGGACGAACGTCTTCTCGCTGAGCGGGCCCGACCCGGCGCGGCGCTCGGCGGCGTCGAGCTCGAAGCGGAGGCCGTGGCGGCGCAGCTCGCCGATCAGCGCCCGCGTCCGCTCGTCGGAGAGCTGCTCGACGATCGACTCGGCAAGGATCGGGCCGACCCCGTCGACCTCGAGGATGCGCTCCTCCCCGGCCTCGAGCAGCTCGTCGATCGAGCCGAAATGCCGCGCCAGCGCCTCGGCCGTGACCGAACCGACGCCGTCGAGCCCGAGCGCGAAGAGAACGCGTGAGAACGGCGCCCGCTTCGACTCTTCGATCGCGGTGAGCAGGTTCGCCGCCGAGACCTCGCCGAAGCCCTCGAGCGCGGTGAGCTGCTCTTCGGTCAGCTCGTAGATCCCAGCCGCGTCATCGATCAGTCCGTCGTCGAGGAACCGCTTCACCTGCTTCTCGCCGAGGCCGTCGATGTCCATCGCGGCGCGCTGGACGAAGTGCTTGACGTGCTGGAAGACCTGGCCGGGGCACCCGGTCCGGTTCGGGCAGATCGTCCAGACGCCCTCCGGCTTGACGGTCGGCGTGCCGCAGATCGGGCACTTCTTCGGGGGGCGCGCCTTGCGCAGGCGCCTGCCCTTGCGGCGCTGGATCAGCGGTGCCACGACCTGGGGGATGACGTCGCCGGCGCGGGTGATGATCACCTCGTCTCCGACCCGGACGTCCTTTCGGGCGAGGTCCTCCTCGTTGTGGAGGGTCGCGGTGCTGACCGTGACGCCGCTCACGTGGGTCGGCTCGAGCATCGCGAACGGGATCAGATGGCCGGTCCGGCCGACGTTCCAGACGATGGCGTTGAGCTTCGTGGTCGCCGTCATCGGCGGGAACTTCCAAGCGATCGCCCAGCGCGGCTCGCGGCCGACGACGCCGAGCTCGCGCCAGAGGCCGCGGTCGTCGACCTTGACGACGGCGCCGTCGATCTCGTAGTCGAGGCCTTCGCGCTCCTCCTCCCACCACTGGCAGCGCTCGACGACCTCGCGGTCGCTGGCGTGGGCGGCGATCCCACCGTTGACGCGGAAGCCGCGCTCGCGCAGCCAGTCGAGCTCGTCGCTGTGGGTCGCGTGATCGACGCCGCGCCGGTAACCGATCCCGTAGGTCCAGATCTGCAGCGGCCGGCTCGCTGCCAGCGCCGGGTCGTGCTGGCGGATCGTCCCGGCGGCGGCGTTGCGCGGGTTGGCGAAGGTCGCCAGCCCCGCCTCGGCGCGCTCGGCGTTGAGCTGCTCGAAGCCCGAGCGCGGGAAGTAGATCTCGCCGCGGACCTCGATCAGCTCCGGCGGATCGGGGATCCGCAGCGGGATCGAGCGGATCGTGCGCAGGTTGTGGGTGACGTCCTCGCCGATCCGGCCGTCGCCGCGGGTCGTGCCGCGGACGAAGACCCCATCCTCGTAGGTCAGCGAGATCGCGAGGCCGTCGATCTTCGGCTCGGTCACGTAGGTGATCTCGCCCGCCTCGATGTCGAAGCGCTTCAGGAGGTTGCGGATCCGTCCCTCCCACGCCTCGAGCTCCTCGGCGCTGCGGGCATTGCCGAGCGAGAGCATCGGCTCGAGGTGCTCGTACTGCTCGAAGCCCTCGACCGGCTTGCCGCCGACCCGCTGCGTCGGCGAGTCCGGCGTCCGCAGCTCCGGATGCTCGGACTCGATCGCGCGGAGCTCGCCGAGGAGGCCGTCGTAGACGTCGTCGCCGACGAGCGGATCGTCGAGGACGTAGTAGGCGTGGTCGAGCTCGCCGATCCGCTCCCGCAGCTCGGCGCTCCGGGCCGCCGCCTCGCCGCCGGCGCTCACGCCCGGACCGTCTCCAGGACCCGCTCGAGGGCGCCGTCGAGCTGCAGGTCGCGGACCGCGTCGAGGCGAGGGTGGGCGGTCAGGTCGAAGTGCAGCGGGGTGATCGCGATCTCGCCGCGCGCGACGGCGGCGAGGTCGGTCCCGTCCTCGTCCTCGAACCCGGGCTCGAAGCCGTAGATCCGGTAGCGCTTGCGACCGTTTCCGTCCTCGTCGACCTGCTTGAGCTCGTCGTCGTAGACCCGCTTGCCGAGCCGCGTCACCTCGATCCCGCGTGGCTCCTCGCCGGGGCAGTTGACGTTCAGCAGCGTCCCGGTCGGCAGCCGTCCGTCGGCCACGATCGCGGCCAAGGCAGCGGTCAGCGGCGCCGAGATCGAGAAGTCGAAGCGGCGGCCGAGCTGGAAGTCCAGCTTCGGCGGCAGCGACTGCTGGGAGACCGCGATCGCCGGGATGCCGAGGACGATGCCCTCGAGCGCCGCCGCGACCGTGCCCGAGTAGGTGACGTCGTCGCCGAGGTTGGCGCCGTGGTTGATGCCGGAGACGATCAGCTCCGGGCGCTCGCCGACGAGCCCGAGGTCGGCGAAGCGGACGCAGTCGACCGGCGTGCCCTCGGTCGCGTAGCCGACCGTCCCGTCGTCGAAGCTGACCTCCTCGACCCAGAGCGGCGAGCGGGTCGTTATCGAGCGAGCGGTGGCGCTGCGGTTCGAGTCGGGTGCGATGACGTGCAGCTCGATTCCGTCGATCTCGAGCAGCGCCCGGCGCAGCGCCTGCAGGCCGGAGGCGCCGATCCCGTCGTCGTTGGTGAGCAGAACCCGCACCGGGGCGATTCTAGTAGCGCACTTCCAGCAGGTAGAGGCCGTGCGCGGGCGCGGTCGGGCCGGCGGCGGAGCGCGGCGCGCCGTCGAGCAGGGTCGCGAGGCCGTCGACGTCGCGGCGGCCGCCGCCCACCTCGAGCATCGTCCCGACGAGGACGCGGACCATGTTCCGCATGAATGCGTCGGCCTCGATCTCGAAGGTGAGGACGCGGTCGCCCTCGGCGTCCCAGGACGCTTCGACGACGTCGCGCTCGAAGCGGACGTGCTCGGTCTCGGTCGGGGTGAAAGCCGTGAAGTCGTGGCTGCCGGCGATCAATGCCGCGCACGCGGCGAGCGCCTCGCGGTCGAGCGGGTGCGGCCAGTTGTGGGCGCGACCGCGCTCGAAGGGATCGGGCGGCGAGCCTGTCTCGACCCGGTAGCGATAACGCCGCGAGCGGGCCTGCCGGCGGGCGTCGAAGCCGGGCGCGGCGGTGACCGCGAGAATCGCGAGATCGGGACCCGTGAGCGCATTCAGCGCCGCCGGCAGCGATTCCGGTAGCTCGCGCGCGATCGTGAACGAGGCGACCTGGGCGAGCGCGTGGACGCCCGCGTCGGTCCGCCCGGCAACCGTCAAGGCGACCGGCTCGCCGATCACCTTCGCGAGCGCGTCCTCGAGCTCGCCCTGAACCGTCCGCAGCCCCGGTTGCCGCGCCCAGCCCCGGAACCCGGCCCCGTCATATGCAAGGTCAAGACGGTAATTCGGCACTTTGTCAGTCTGACGCGGCTCCGGGCCGTCGGATCAAGGACGCAGGAGGCGAAGCGATCTCAGGTCGTGACCCGACGAGGGCGCCGAGCCGGCGCCCCGGAGGCCGTCAGACCAGTTCGAGGTAGACCATCTCCGTCGAGTCGGACCGGCGCGGGCCGAGCTTGACGATCC
>DATMCB010000078.1:0-6242 GCA_035558835.1 Solirubrobacterales bacterium | reverse complement strand
AGGGAGCCACCGAAGATCCCGTCGACGAGCGCGAAGGAGAGCAGCGAGCCGACCCCGATCCCGACCCCGGCCGGGACCGCGAACGCCGCCAGCGCCCGCAGCAGGCGACCGCGGTAGAGCGGGCCTTCGCTCGGCGCGAGCGCGAGCACGAACGACGGGATTCCGATCGTCAGCAGCGCCGCGACCGTGAGCTGGCGGGGCAGGAACGGGAAGGTGAAGCCGATCAGTGCCGCAGCGACGATCAGGAAGCCGGCGTAGACCGTCTTCGTCAGGTAGAGGCGCCCGAGGCGGTGGATGTTGCGGGCGATCCGGCGTCCCTCGGCGACGGCGCGCGGCAGCATCGAGAACTGGTCGCGGAGCAGGACGATGTCGGCGATCCCCTTGGTGATCTGGCTGCCGGAGCCCATCGCGACGGCGAGCCGCGCCTGCTTGAGGGCGGGCACGTCGTTGACGCCGTCGCCGATCATCGCCGTGAACCGGCCGGAGTCCGACAGCGCCCCGACGAGCGCCTTCTTCTGGTCGGGAGAGATCCGCGAGAAGATCGTGTTCTCGGCGGCGACCTCGGCGAGGCGCTTCGGGTCCTCCGGCAGCGACGGACCGTCGATGGCGCCGGCGTCGCGGTCGACGCCGAGCGCGTAGGCGACGGCCGTGACCGTCTGCGGAGCATCGCCGGAGATCAGCTTCAGGTCGACCTCCTGCTCGCGCATGAACTCGACCGTAGCGGCGGCATCGGAGCGCACCGTCTCCTCGAGGACGACGAGCGCCCGCGGCTCGATCCGCGGTGGCGGCTCGGCGCCGGGGTCGGCCGGGAGCGCGCCGAGGGCCTCGCCGAAAGCGACGACTCGCCGCCCGCTGCTCGTCTCCGCCTCGAGCCGGCGCTGCAGGTCCGCAGGCAGCGTCAGCGCGCCGGTGCCGGCGAGCACGTCGGGCGCCCCGAAGACGTAGCTGCGGGAGCGGCCGTCGCCGAGCGTCAGGCCGCTCCACTTCCAGCGCGAGGAGAACGGGACCTCCGCGGTGACGGCGGCGGCCCGCTCCGGGAACGCCTCGGCGATCGTCTCGAGCGTCCGGTTGCGCTCGCCGGCGGACGCCGCGAACGTCCCGAGCGCGCGCTCGGCGTCCTCGCGGCGGTCGGGATCGGTGCTGACGACCTCGACCAGCTCGAGCGTGCCGTCGGTCAGCGTCCCGGTCTTGTCGACGCAGATCGTGTCGACCGCCGCCAGCGCCTCGGTCGCGCTCATCTGCTGGACGAGGGTGTCCATGCGGGCGAGCCGGACCGCGGCAACGGCAAGGGTGACGCTCATCAGCAGCACCAGTCCCTCCGGGATCAGCGTGATCAACCCGGCGGTGGCGGTCTGGGCGGCCTCGGTGAAGTCGACGCCGCGGACGACGAAGCCGCCGAGCATCAGGATCGCCATCGGCACGAGCAGGATCGCCGTTGCCCGAAGGATCTGATCGACCTCGAGCTGCAGGGGGGAGGGCGGGTGCCGGAACTCCTTCGCCTGACCGGCGATCTTCTCGGCGTAGGAGTCGCCGCGGACCGCGTCGACCTCGTAGTGGCCGGAGCCCGAGGTCGCGAACGAGCCGGAGAGCATCCGGTCGCCCCGCCGCTTGCGGATCCCGTCCGACTCCCCGGTCAGCAGCGACTCGTCGACGGTCAGCCCGCGCGAGTCGACGACCTCGCCGTCGGCGACGAGCTGATCGCCGGGCGCGACCCGGATGACGTCGCCGGGGACGATCTCCTCGGCGCGGAGCTCGATCCCACGCCCGTCGCGGATCACTTCGGCCCGGGGAGCGACGAGCAGCGCGAGGTTGTCGAGCGTCTCCTTCGCCTTCACCTCCTGGCGGATCCCGATCGCCGAGTTGACGATCGCGATCACCCCGAACAGCGCGTCCGCCCAGAGCCCCTGGCTGAGGATGAGGATGAAGAAGACGAGGATGATCGCGTTGAAGAGCGTCAGGACGTTCGCCCGCACGATCGACCGCACCGACCGGCTCGTCTCGTGCTCGACGGGGCCGAGCCCGCGGAGCCGTTGCGCGGCCTCGGCCTCGCTCAGCCCGCGCACCTCGGTTGTGGCCTCTGACGCCGCCATCGACCTAAGGATGAACGAGGCGCCCACGCGGGCGCCCCGCGGCGGCTCAGTCGGCCCAGAACCCGTCCTCGGTGACGACCTCGCCGCCGAGGTCCCCGACCCGGACCGAGCAGAGGACGACCTCGGCGTCGCCGTCACCGTCGTTGTGGATCGCGCGCAGCGCCTGCGGGGCGATCCGCACGGCCGTCCCCGGCCCCGCCTCGAAGACGTCGTCGCCGATCTTGAAGGTGATCGTCCCGGCGGTGACGAGGTAGATCTCCTCCTGGGTCATGTGCCGGTGCCCGTAGCTGCCGCGCCCGCCGGTACCGGGCGGCATCCGACGCCAGGTGAGGGCGACCTGCTCGGCGCTGAGGCAGTCGGTGTAGGAGAGCATCTCGCCGAAGCCCTCGTACGCCGCCATGTAGTCGGTCGCATCGCCGCGGCTGCTGATCGTGTAATCGCTCATCGCTCCTCCGATCCGCGCTTGGACCTCCAGAATTGCACGAATCGCAAGTCATCTCCGATCCGAATAGGCTGCCGCGTCATGGCACCGAAACTGGACATCAACCTCGGCTATTGGGGAATCGGGCCGAAGGGCCAGGAGGCGATCGACCTCGTCAGGACGGCGGAGTCGAACGGCTTCGACGCAGTCTGGGTCGCCGAGAGCTACGGCTCCGACGTCGTCTCCGTGCTCGGCTGGCTCGCCGCGCAGACCGAGAGGATCAAGCTCGGCGCGGCGATCATGCAGGTTCCGGCGCGACCGCCGGCGGCGGCGGCGATGGCCGGCGCGACGCTGGACACGCTCTCCGGCGGCCGCTTCATGTTCGGCTTCGGCCCGTCCGGCCCGCAGGTCTCGGAGGGCTGGTACGGCGTCCCCTACGCGAAGCCCTGGGGGCGGACGCGCGAGTACATCGAGGTCGTCCGCGAGATCATCGCCCGCGAGGGACCGCTCGAGCATCACGGCGAGCACTACGAGCTGCCGATCGAGGGCGGCACCGGCCAGGGCAAGGCGCTGAAGCTCAACTTCCACCCGCTCCGCAACGAGATCCCGGTGTTCGTCGGCGCGATCGGCCGCAAGTCGGTCGAGATGGCCGCCGAGATCTGCGACGGCTGGATCCCGATCTTCTTCAGCCCCGACGCATTCGAGGAAACCTGGGGAGAGCACCTCGCCGCCGGCTTCGAGAAGGGCGGCCGGCAGCGCTCCGACCTCCAGATCAGCCCCTCGATCCAGGTCGCGATCGACGGCGACCTCGAGGTCGCACGGAACGTCGTCCGGACCGGCCTGCTCCTCTACCTCGGGGGGATGGGCAGCCGGGAGACGAACTTCTACGTCGACCTCGCCTGCCGGTTCGGCTTCGAGAAGGAGGCGCTTCGGGTCCAGTCGCTGTTCCTCGACGGCAAGCGCGACGAGGCCTTCCAGGCGATTCCCGAAGCACTCGTCGACGCGACGTCGCTGGTCGGCAGCGAGGCGGAGGTGAGCGAGCGGGTCGAGCGCTTCGCCGCGGTCGGGATCGACCGGCTGATCTGCTCGCCGGTCCACCTCGACGCCGGTCAGAGGACCCACACCATCGAGCGGCTGGCGGCGATCGTCGGCGCGCCTGCATCGGCCTGAAACCGCCTTCCCCGCTCCCGCTCCCGGGGGCATAATCACTTCCATGCCGGACTTGAATCCGGGAACCACATTCGCCGGTCACAGGATCGAGGGGATCGCCGGCCGGGGCGGGATGGGAACGGTCTACAGGGCCACCCACCTGGCGCTCGACCACGTCGTCGCGCTGAAGGTGATCGCCGCCGATCTCGCCGCCGACGACGCTTTCCGCGAGCGCTTCCGCTCGGAGTCGCGGATCGCCGTCTCGCTGCGCCATCCGAACGTCGTTTCGATTCACCACGCCGGCGAGGAGGACGGCCTGCTGTTCGTGACCATGGACCTGATCGACGGGCCGGACCTGCGGCGGATGCTGATCGCCGGCGGGACGCTGCCGCCGGACCGGGCGATCGCAATCATCGCCCAGGTCGCCTCGGCGCTCGACGTCGCCCACTCCCGCGGGCTCGTCCACCGCGACATCAAGCCCGGCAACATCCTCGTCGAGACGAACGCCGGCGATCACGCCTACCTGACCGACTTCGGGCTTGCGAAGCGGTTCGACCAGGCGACTGAGGCCGGGGCGCTGACCCGGACCGGGGCGTTCGTCGGCACGCTCGACTACGTCGCGCCCGAGCAGATCCGCGGCGGCCGCGTCGATGCACGCACCGACGTCTATGCCCTCGGCTGCGTCATGTACGAGGTGCTCTCCGGGCGCGCGCCCTTCGCAGACCGCGACGAGAACGTCGCGAAGATCTACGCGCACCTCCAGGACGAGCCGCCGTGGCTTCCCGGCGACTCGGGCGTCGACGGCGAGCTCGACGGGGTGATCGCCCGGGCGCTGGCCAAGGAGCCCGGCGACCGCTACCCCTCGGCCGGCGATCTCGCCCGCGCCGCGACGGCCGCGGCAGCGGGTCACGACGTGCTGCGCTCGGCCGAGCGCAGCGTCGCGACCGGCAAGGCCGCGCCGGTGACCGACGAGCCGGAGGCGCCGCCGATCGACGACACCGTCGAGTCACGGCCGCCGGCGCCGTCGACGGTCGCGGCCGAGCCGCCGGCCCCGCCGCCGACCGAGCCGCTGACCGAGCCGGGCCCGGGACCGACCGAGCCGATCGAGGCGCCGCCGCCGACCGAGCCCGATCTGCCGGGGGCGGCGGTAACGGAGGCCGAGCCGCCGGCGCCGCCGGCAGTCGGCGGAGAGCGCGCACCCGGCGGACCGGGAGGGCCGAAGTGGGGACGGATCGCCGCCGCTGCAGCGGCTCTCGTCGCGGTTGCGGTCGTCGCCGTCCTCGCGCTCGGCGGCGGGGGCGGGGAGGGAGACGGAGGGACGGCGTCAGGCGGGTTCGCGCAGCCGAAGCTGGCCGATGCGCCACCGATCGACGTGGCCGCCTGGCCGGTAGCCGTCTCGGCCGGCGACGGAATCATCGCCGTCGCGGCGCGGGACGGCCAGGAGGTCCAGTTCATCGACGAAGGGACGGGCAAGGTCACCGGCTCGACCAGCCTTCCCGGCCCGGGGCAGAGCGTCGTCGTCGCCGACGGCTCCGCATGGGCCACCGTGCCGGCGACGGGCCAGGTCGTGAAAGCACCGCTGGACGGCGGTGCCGGTTCGACGATCGGGGTCGGGGAGGGACCGATCGGCATCACGGCCGACGGGAGCACCGTCTGGGTCGCCGACTCGGAGTCGATCGCCCTGTCGAAGATCGACCTCTCGAACGACGCGGTCTCCGACCCGATCACGCTCGAGGCCGGGAGCTTTCCCGCCGAGGTCGCGACCGGCGGCGGCGACGTCTGGGTCGTCGATCGCGACAACTCCGTCCTGATTCGCGTCGACACCGCCAACACCTCGACCCAGGACGACTTTCGCCTCGGCGACAACCCGAAGGGCGTTGTCATCGCCGACGGCTCGATCTGGGTGGCGAACACGAGCGACCACGACGTCATCCGCCTCGGGATGGACGGGACCCGCCAAGACCAGGTCGACGTCGGCGGCGAGCCGCGCCTGCTCGCCTACGGGTTCGGTCGCGTCTGGGTCGCGAACGGGGATGGATCGGTCCAGGCGATCGATCCGAGCGACAACACCTTCGACTCCGTGAAGGTTCCCGGCTCTCCCGAGGGCGTCGCCGTCGGCTCCGATCAGGTCTGGGTCACCACCGGGACCGGCGATCAGGTCGTCCGGATCGATCCCGGCGCCGCGAACGGCTGAGCCGACCGCGCACACCGTCGAGGTGTACGGAACGACGAAATCGCGGACGTTTCGTTGCGCTCGATTGCCGGCGGCGGCTAGAGGTCGCGGGCGGTGATCAGGCCCGTCTGCATCGCCCGCTGGACGAGGTCGACCCGCTTGCGGCTCTGCGGGGCGTCGGCGAGGTCGAACTTCTCGAACAGCGCCCGCAGGTGGGTCTTGACGGCGTCGACGCTGAGGTGCAGCTCCGCGGCGATCTGGGCGTTCGTCGCCGGGCTCGCAAAGGCGGCGCCGTCCTTGAACGGCCGGCAGAGGGCGACCAGCACGCGGCGCTGAGCGGGGGAGACCCCGGCGGCGCCGGCGAGGTCACCGGAGACGACGGTCGATTCGGCGCCCGCGACCACCGGCG
>DATMCB010000077.1:0-2073 GCA_035558835.1 Solirubrobacterales bacterium | reverse complement strand
GGGCGGCGGTTAGGCCGAGCGTCGCCATCAGAAAGGAGGCCGGCTGGGCTGAGAGGGGAGGGTGTCCAGGCCATCGCTGAGATCGATCTCATCCCGTAGACGGGACGGAACGGGGTTCAGCGCCGGCCACCGCAGCCGCTGGGGTGGATTGCGCCGGCATCCGGGACGAATACGACCCCAGCGCCGGTTGGGAGCGTCCACCTTCCGAAACGATCCCCTCACCGCCCGAGCTACGTCGGGACCGACGAGCCAGGCCGCGCCGTCGCCCTAAGCCGCCTCGTACTCGGGGTTCGGCGGGTGGTAGCGGAGCGGCGGCATCGCCACGGTCGCCCGTGACAGCCCGGCGAGGGTGAGCCTGGCCGCGAGGGCGCGGTAGGGGGCATAGGGCGCGTAGAAGTCCTCGACCTCGGCGACCGTGGCTCTGCGGCCGCGGCCGGAGAGATGGCCGACCAGCTTCAGGTAGGCGACGTCGCCGGCGGGCAGCGAGTCGAGGTCGCCGCGGCCCCTGAGGGCGAGGCACTGGATCGTCCACGGGCCGATCTCGCTGATCGCGAGCAGCCGGCGATCGTCGCCGGGATCGCCGGGGTCGCAGCGGCCGGAGGCGATCTCGCGGGCGGCCTTGACGAGAGCCAGGGCGCGCTTCGGCGCCAGTTCGCAGGCGACCAGCTCGGCCGGGGCGAGCGCGGCGACGACCTCCGGCCCGGGCACGTCGGCGAGCGGCCGGGCGCCGGCGGGACCGTTCAAGACCGTTCCCCAGCGCTGCACGATCCGGCGCTGGATCCGCGCCGCCTCCCGCGACTCGATCAGCTGCTCGGTGACCGCCCAGGCGAACGCCTCCCAGGGGCTCGGGCAGCGGCGAACGCGGAGCCAGGGCAACCGCCGGATAAGCGGGCCCAGCAGCGGGTCGGCGCGGAAGCGGCGCTTGAAGTCGGAGAGGTCGTCGTCGACGGCGAGGGCGTGGCGGGTGCGGCCGATCGCCTCCTCGAGGTCGGCGTCGGTCGCGGTCTCCGCGCCGGCCCGCTGCAGCCAACGCGCGGGCGCGGGAAGCGCCGCGATCGCGACCCGTCGGGAGCGCGGCTGCGACCAGGCGCGGACGAGGATCGGCCGGCCGGCAACGTGCATGAACCGCTCGTAGACGCCGCTGCGATGGCGGGAGACGCGGTCGGGCACGCGGCCTCCGAACCGGTAGATCCCGAGCGGCTCGACTTCGACGAGCAGCGAGCCGCCGCGGTCGCGGACCGGCGCCCCGGCCGGCGCCGGCATCAGCGGCCGAGCAGGTGAACGTCGACCAGGAAGGAGCGGCTCGCGATGACGTCGCGGTCGCCGCGACTGCGGCGGAGCGGCCGCCGGCTGCGATTCGCGGTCATCGCCTTGGCGGCGCTGACGGCGGCGACCGTCACGGCGCCGGCGGCCAGGCCGCCGGCCGCCACCACTGCCATCGCGCGGATCTCGCTGCGCCAGGCGACCAGATCGGAGGAAGGGCGACGCTCGGGAAGCGCCCGGACGCTCTGCCCGCCGGCCTCCTCGTCGCCGCCGTCGAGCGGCTCCTCGACCGCCTCCGCGTCAACCACCTGTCCCGTGCTCATCGGTGGCCAGTCTACGCCCCGCGCAGGCGTCGCGACGGCGGCAAGTGGGACACTGCGGGGATGAGCGAACAGCTTTCCGCGCAAGGTCCGCGAATCGAGTCCGACGTCTTCGCGAAGGCCCGCAACCACGACCGGCGCGAGATCCTCGAGCTCGCCGAGAAGGCGGACATGATGCCCTACTTCCGGCTCCTCACCTCCGCCGCGGGGCCGGTCGTCGAGATGGAGGGCCGGGAGACGATCATGCTCGGCTCCAACAACTACCTCGGGCTGACCGGCGACCCGCGCGTCAAGGCCGCCGCCCGCGACGCGCTCGACACCTACGGAACGGCGCTGACCGGTTCGCGCCTCCTCAACGGCACGATTCCGCTCCACCTCGAGCTCGAGGAGGAGCTCGCCGACTGGATGGGCACCGAGGCCGCGCTCGTCTTCACGACCGGCTATCAGGCCAACGTCGGCTGCATCGGCACGATCCTGCAGCCGGGCGACA
>DATMCB010000076.1:0-9831 GCA_035558835.1 Solirubrobacterales bacterium | reverse complement strand
CGACGGCGCCGAGCCCGGGATCATCATGCCCGCCGATCCGCAGCCGGGCGACGAGTACCGGCAGGAGTACTACCCGCCCGGCGAAGCGCTCGACGAGGCGCACGTCCTCTCGCTGCACGGGAAGGCGGCGGTGCCCTACGGCAGCTACGGCGACGTCCTCGTGACCAGCGAGTACAGCCCGCTCGAGCCGCAGACCGAGCAGAAGTACTACGTCTCAGGCGTGGGCGAGGTGAAGGAGAAGGTGGTCAAGGGCCACCACGAGGAGTTCAAGCTCGTGGCGATCACGCACTGAGCCGCGCCGGGGGCGCAGGGCTAGGCGGCGAGCATGTTCCCCATCAGCTCGATCGCCCCGGCCTTATGGAGGTGATCGTTGAGGTTGCCGCACTTCGGGCTCTGCACGCAGGAGGGACATCTCTCGGCACACGGGCACTCGCCGACGAGCCGGGCGGCGTCGCCGACGAGGCGGTCGAACTCGTCGTAGCCGCGACGGGAGATGCCGACGCCGCCGGGATGGCCGTCGTAGATGAAGATCGTCGGCCGGCCGGTCTGCATGTGGACGTTGGTGGAGAGCCCGCCGATGTCCCAGCGGTCGCACATCGCCAGCAGCGGCAGGACCGCGATCTGGGTGTGCTCGGAGGCGTGCAGCGCCCCGAGCTGGACGTCGGGCGGCAGCGCCTCAGGGCCGGCCAGCTCGTCGGGGAGGACGTACCAGAGGGCCTGGGTCGCGTAACTCTGCTCCGGTAGGTCGAGGGCGACGAAGTCGAACGCCTCGTCGCCGTGGCCGTCGCCGATCCGCTTTCGCTGGAAGGCGATCACCTGCTCGCTGACCGAGACGATCCCGAAGTGGAGCTCGACGCCGAGGACGTCGCGCTTCGCCTCGATCCGCTCGATGTAGATCTCGGTCTCCTCTCGCGGCTGGGTGTACCAGTCGCCGCTGAACGGCTCGACGATCGCGCGGCGCTGCTCGAGATCGAGTTCGCGGACCTCGTAGGAGCGGCCGAGATGCAGGTAGACGGCGCCGGGGTGGACGGTCGAGAAGGCGCGCTCGGCTTCGACCGTCCCGAGCAGCTCGCCGCTGGTCGCGTCGACGACGGTCACCGAGTCCGCCGACGCCGAGCGCAGGCTGACCCCACCCGCCGGGTAGCCGGACCCGCGGACCGCCAGCAGCCCGGCGCGGCCCTTGCGGAGGTAGCCGTGGGTGAGCAGCGCGTCGGCGCGCTCGCGCCAGCCGGCGCCGAGGATCTCGTCGTCGCGGGCGGCGCCGAGCGGTGACTCGAACGCGGCCGCGAGCAGGTGCGCGGACTGGATCCGCTCGTTGGCGTGATCGAGGATCGCCGCCTCGACCGGCCTGGTCAGGAACTCGGTCGGGTGGCGGCAGAAGAACTGGTCGAGCCCGTCGATGCCGGCGAGGTAGACGGCGAGGCCGTCACGGCGGCGGCCCGCCCTTCCCCACATCTGCCGGAGGCTCGCGACGGTGCCCGGGAAGCCGACGCAGATCGCCGCGTCGAGCTCGCCGATGTCGATCCCGAGCTCGAGCGCGTTGGTCGCCACTACCGCCCGCAGCTCCCCGGAGGCCAGCCGCCGCTCGATCTCGCGGCGCTGCTGCGGCGTGTAGCCGGCGCGGTAGGGCGCGATCGCGTCGGCGAGGTCGCGACGGTCGCGCTCGGCGAGCTGATCGCGGGTGAACTTGTGAATCAGCTCGGCGCCGCGGCGACTGCCGACGAAGCAGATCGTCCGGACCCCGGCGACGGTCAGCTCGCTGAGCATGTCGGCCGCCTCGGAGAGGGCAGAGCGGCGGGCGCCGGCGGCGCGGTCGGTCAGCGGCGGGTTCCAGATCGCGATCCGCCGGCCGGCCCGCGGGGCCGCGTCGCTGTCGACCGGGTGGAACGGCGTGCCGACGAGCCGCTCGGCGAGCTCGAGCGGGTTGGCGATCGTCGCCGAGGTGAGGACGAAGCGCGGCTCGGAGCCGTAGAGGGCGGCGACCCGGCGGAGCCGCCGGAGGACGTTGGCGACGTGGGACCCGAAGACGCCGCGATAGACGTGGGCCTCGTCGACGACGACGAAGCGGAGGTTCGCGAACACGTCGCCCCAGTTGCGGTGGTGGGGCAGGACGCCGACGTGGAGCATGTCCGGGTTGGTGAGGATCAGGTTCGAGCCGCGGCGAACCGCGGGACGCTCCTCACGCGGCGTGTCGCCGTCGTAGATCGCCGGCCGCAGGCCGCCCGGCGCGATCTCCGCGAGCTTTCGCGCCTGATCCTGGGCGAGCGCCTTCGTCGGGTAGAGGTAGAGCGCCCGCACCTTCGGGTCGCGCGCGATCGCGTCGAGGACCGGCATGTTGAACGCGAGCGATTTCCCCGAGGCGGTGCCGCTGGTGACGATCACGTTTGCGGTCTCGCTCGCCCGGAGCGCCTCGAGCTGGTGCGCGTAGAGGGTCGTGATCCCGCTCCGCTCGAGGGCCGCTCGCAGGTCGGGGTGAAGCTGATCGGGGAGCGGCACCTCGCTCGCCTCCTGCTCGCGCTCGGCGCTCTCGGCGACGAGCCGGCCGTCGGCCCGGCCAGGATCGATCGCGGCCCGCCAGGCCTCGTCGATCGCCGAGCCCCAGGGCAGATCGGTGGCCTCGGCGGCGCGCATCATCGGCCGGCGCCGGCCGCCGCGATCCGGGCCGCCACGCGGACCGCGTCGAGGGCCTCGAAGTCGTGGAGGCGGTGGACCTGGGCGCCTTTGGAGGCCGCCAGCGCCGCCGCGGCGATCGTGCCGTTGCCGCGCTCGGCGGCCGGCAACCGCTCGGCCCAGGAGCCGGCGAGGAGCGCCCCGATGAAGTCCTTGCGCGAGAGCGACACGTAGAGCGGCCGGCCGAGCGAGTGGAGCTCGTCGAGGCGGTGGAGGATCTCGACGTCGGCGGCGACGGTCAGGTCGAAATCGAGGCCGGGATCGATCGCGATCGACTCCTCGGCGACTCCGAGCGCCACCGCCCGCTCGATCCGCTCCGCGAAGAACCCCTTGAGCCGGTCGACGACGTCGTCGTAGCGCGGCGCCGGCCGGTCGACCCGCGGCGGTCCCTCGATGTGCATGAGCACGTAGCCGCAGCCCGAGCCCGCGACCGCCTCGAGCATCGCGTCGGACCCGCCGCCGATGTCGTTGACCGCGACCGCGCCCGCCGCGACCGCCGCCGTGGCGACCTCGGGCACGAACGTGTCGGCGCTGACCGCGGCGTCGGTCCGTCCGGCGAGTCCGGCGATCGCCGGGATCAGCCGCTCGACCTCGTCGGCGGCCGCGACCGGCGGTCCGGATCGGGCGGCGACGGCGCCGACGTCGACCATCTCGAACCCGCGCTCGACGAGCGCGATCCCGTCAGTGATCGCCTGCTCGGCGGTGCCGCTCCGCGCCCCCTCGTACATCGAGTCGACCGTGACGTTGACGATCCCCGCCCCGACGACGGTTCCCGGCGCCTCGAGGTCGAGCGTGCGATCGGCGAGGCGCCAGGCGGGCATCACAGCCCGCCTACTGGGCGAGGCGGAAGACGTCGTCGTAGGCGGCGACGTCGAAGTCGGCCTCGTCGCCGCGCCCGTCCGCGTGCGCCTGCAGCGACCCGTACATACCCTCGAAGAACTCCCAGGTCCGCAGCGGCGGCCGCACCTCCCAGCGCACCCTCGCCGACTCGTCGGGATGGCCGCCGAACTCGTGCGGGGTGCCGGCCGGGACGATCAGCTCGTCGCCCTCGCGAAGGACCCGCTCCTCACCGTCGACGACCGTCCGCACCGCTCCGGACAGGACCACGAAGCGCTCGTCCTGGGCGGGATGGAAGTGGGACGGGGCCGGTGCGCCGCCCGCGGCGTAGGTCGTCTCCATGACGAGGACCTCGTCGTCCTCGGACAGTTGCTCCAGGGTCTGGCCGGTGAAGGGGTTGGTCAGCACCGGGCAACTATCCCACCTTCCGCACCCCACTACGCTGGCTGCGCCGATGGCCCTGCGCTGCCTCTACACCGACCTCGACGGCACCCTGCTCGGCCGCTTCGGATCGCTGTTCGCCGACGCCGACGGCAACTTCTCCCGCAACCAGGCCCTGATGCTCGAGGCCTGCCATCGCGCCGGCGTCGAGGTCGTCGTGATGTCCGGCCGCCGCGAGGCGCAGGTGCAATCCGACTCGCGGCTGATCGGCCAGAGCTCCTACATCTACGAAGCCGGCTGCGGCATGGTCATCGACCGCGAGCGGACGATCCTGACCGGCGAGCGCTGGATGCCCGACGAGACCGGCAGCCCGGCCGATCGAATCGTCGCCTCCGGGCTCCCGGCCCGCCTCTTCGAGCACTTCGCGGGGAGGCTGGAGTGGCACGCACCCTGGCACGAGGGCCGGGTCCTCTCGCTGCTATTCCGAGGAGCGGTCGACGTCGCCGAGGCAAACGAGCTGATCGCCGCCGACGGCGACGGCGAGGACCTCCGCTTCCTCGACAACGGCGCCATCAGCCGGTCGATGCCGGGGATCGAGACCGCCCACGCCTACCACCTCGTCCCGGGCGGGGCCAGCAAGGGCAAGGCGGTCGGCGCTCACATGCGCGCCCGCGGCTACCTCCGCGAGGAGTGCATCGCCGCCGGCGACTCGATCGAGGACCTCGGCTCCGCCGAGTACGTCGATCGGTTCTTCTGCATGGCGAACGGCTACGAGAAGGACGAGGCGCTGCGGACGGCGATCGGTGCCTTCGACAACGTCACCGTCACCGAGGGCCGGATGGGCGACGGCGTCTACGAGGCGGTCGTCGCGACCCTCGCGCAGCGCTGAACGGCCGGGCCCCGAACCGGCACAACGCCGTCCCGTCTGCATTAGGCTCTTGCCGCCGCGCCCCGAGCGGGCGAACACACTCCAGGAGAGGGAGAGACCTTGCGGAAGCTGGCGCTGTTGTTGGGAGTCCTCGTCGCGTTGATCGCGGCACCGTCGGCCGTCGCCGCGCCGCCGACGTCGATCTTCGGCGGCGACATCAACTGCGGCACGGTGACCGACGTCGGCACCGGCAACGACGCGGTGCCCGGTTCGCTCGGCCAGACCTGGTGCGGCACGTTCAATCCCGGCACCACCGGGCCGACCCTGAGCACGGACCTCAACGACCCGCGGAGCACGACGAAGACGTTCGACGGCATCCCGCTCGACGTCAACTTCGCGCTCCCGAGCACCGGCAGCGCGCCCTACCCGGTCGTCGGCGTCTACCACGGCTACGGCGGCTCGAAGTTCGGCTTCAAGTCGATGCAGCACTACCTCGACCAGGGCTACGCCGTCTACTCGCTGAGCCAGCGCGGCTTCGGAGAGTCCTGCCGCACCCAGGAATCGCGCGACGCCGACCCGACCGGATGCGCGAAGGGCTACGTCCACCTGATGGACATTCGCTACGAGGTCCGCGACTCGCAGCTGCTGCTCGGCGAGCTCGTCGACGAGGGGCTGGTCGATCCGAACAAGATCGCCGCCACCGGCGGCTCCTACGGCGGCGGCATGTCGCTCGAGATGGCCGCACTCAAGGACCGGACGATGCTGCTCGACGGCACGCTGGTTCCCTGGGAGAGCCCCGAGGGGACGCCGATGAGCCTCGCCGTCGCGTCCCCCAACATCCCCTGGAGCGAGCTCACCTACGCGCTCGCGCCGAACGGCAACAACCTCGACTACATCGAGGACGCCGGCTACTTCGGCCGCGTCGGGGTGATGAAGGAGTCCTACGTCCAGGGGCTCTCGACCCAGGGCTTCAAGGCGCCGATCGGCAGCGATCCGCGCGCCGACATCGACGGCTGGAAGGCGCGCCTCGACCAGGGTGAGCCCTACGACGGCGACCCGGCCGTGGCGGCGATGATCGACGAGATCAACACCTACCACTCCGCCTACGGGGTCGACCACAGCGAGGCGCCGGCGCCGCTTCTGATCAGCTCCGGGTTCACCGACGACCTCTTCCCGGTCAACGAGGCGACCCGCTTCTACAACCGGACCCGGGCCGAGTACCCGGACACCCCGCTGGCGCTGTTCTTCGGGTCCTTCGGGCACCCGCGCGGGCAGAACCAGGCGAACGTGGTCCAGGCGCTGGGGAACCTCGAGGACGAGTGGCTCGCCCACTACCTGAAGGGGACCGGGCCGGAGCCCGCCTCGAACGTGACGACCTACACGCAGACCTGCCCGCAGGGCAGCGACGGCGCCGGTCCCTACACGGCTCCGGACTGGGCATCGATCGCGCCCGGCGAGATCCGCCTTCTCGACGACGGCGGGCCGCAGACGGTCGACCCGAACGGCGGCGATCCAGCGGTCGGCGCGACGTTCAACCCGCTCGGCGCAACCGCCTGCTCGGCCGCGCCCGGCGCCGAGGAGCCCGGGACCGCCAACTACGAGCTGCCGGCGGCCCCCGCCGGCGGTTACACGGTGATGGGCGCGGCGACCGTGATCGCGAACATCAACCTGCCCGGCGACAACTCGCAGATCGCCGCCCGACTCGTCGACGTCTCCCCGGACGGGACGACGAAGACGCTCGTCGAGCGCGGCCTCTGGCGTCCCCGCAAGCAGGGCCCGCAGGTCTTCCAGCTCTTCGCGAACGGGTGGAAGGTCGAGGAGGGGCACGTCCTCCGGCTCGAGCTTCTGCCCCGTGACGCGGCGCAGAAGACTCCCGGCGGCTTCCTCAGCAACTACGGGCGACCCTCGAACGGCCAGCAGGCGGCGACGATCGACAACGTCGACCTCCGCGTCCCCGTGCTCGAGGCGCCGGGCTCGCTCGGCGGGATGGTCACCGCCCCGGCGCCGAAGGTGCTGCCGAAGCGTGCCGGCGTCGAGCTCGCGCCCGGCTACGGGTCGGTCGGGGCGGTCGCGATCCGCGGCGATCTCGAGCTGACCGGAAAGCCGGTCGTGAAGGGCAAGCGCCTGCGCGTGAAGATGACCTGCGACGGCGACGCCAGCTACAGCTGCCACAAGGCGCGGCTGAAGCTGAAGGGGGCGCCGAAGGGCAAGAAGGCGCGCGGCAAGAACGCCGTCCTCGCCCGCGGCAAGGACATCCGCGTCGCCGCCGGCGAGACCGAGAAGGTGGAGCTGAAGCTGACGAAGCGGGCCCGGAAGCTGTTCGGCGGCCGCCACGCCGTCCGCAAGCTCCGCACCGAGGTCCTGATCGGCGGCGAGTCCGCCGGCTTCACGACGACGAAGCGGACCGGCAAGGCGAAGTAGGGCGCGGCCCGGGGGCGCCCGGCTTCGCCCTGGGCGACTTTCGACGCCCCGTGCGACGTTTCTCGCCCGCGGCCGTCGCCGCGGCATGATTCGTCCGCGGTAGGTTGCAACCCGTGAGCCTCATCCCCTCGGTGCCGGTCGCCGACAACCTGCTCGCCGCCCGGGAGCTGATGGCATTCACGCTCGGCTTCCACATCATCCTCGCCTGCGTCGGCGTGGCGCTGCCGGCGATGATGCTGGTCGCCGAGTTCAAGGGCCGGCGCAACGACGACGAGGTCGCGCTCGACCTCGCCAAGCGCTGGTCGAAGGCCGCCGCCGTCCTGTTCGCGGTCGGAGCCGTCACCGGGACCGTCCTCTCGTTCGAGATGGGCCTGCTTTGGCCGCACTTCATGGAGCGGTTCGGCGACGTCTTCGGCACCGGCTTCGCGATCGAGGGGATCTTCTTCTTCACCGAGGCGATCTTCATCGCGATCTACATCTACGGCTGGAAGCGGATCGACGGCTGGAAGCACTGGTGGACCGGGGTGCCGATCGTGATCGCCGGGGTCGGCGGCGCGTTCAGCGTCGTCGCCGTCAACTCCTGGATGAACCAGCCGCAGGGCTTCGCGCTCGACGGGTCCGGCAACCCGACCGGGGTCTCGCCGCTCTCGGCGCTGTTCAACCCGGCGACCGTCTACGAGTTCCCGCACATGCTGCTCGCCGCCTACATGGTGGTCGGCTTCGGGCTCGCCTCGATCTACGCGATCGCGATGCTCCGCAGCCCGGCGAAGCGAACCGATCGCCGCCACCGGCTCGGGCTGCTGATCCCGCTCACGGTCGCCGCGCTGCTGACGCCGGTTCAGATCTTCGTCGGCGACGTCGCGGCGCGCGGGGTCGCCGACCACCAGCCCGCGAAGTTCGCCGGCTTCGAATGCATCTACGAGACCGGGCCCGACCAGACCGAGTGGCTCGGCGGGATCTGCACCGACGACGAGGTCAAGTGGGGGATCGGCATCCCCGGTCTCGACTCGATGCTCGTCGGGTTCAGCACCGACACCGTCGTCACCGGGCTCGACCAGATCCCAGACGACGAGGAGCCGCCCGCGCACACGCTCCTCCACCTCGCCTTCGACACGATGGTCGGGATCGGCTTCGCGCTGCTGGCGCTCGGCGGCTGGCTCGCGTTCTACTGGTGGCGCAAGCGCGACTTCCCGGCCACGAAGTGGTTCCTGCGAGCGGTCGCGCTCAGCGGGATCGGCGCGGTGGTCGCCATGGAGGCTGGCTGGATCGTCACCGAGGTGGGTCGCCAGCCGTGGATCGTCCAGGGCCTGATGCGGACCGAGGACGCGATGACGAGCGCCGGCGGCCTCTGGTTCGTGCTTGCCGGCGCGATCGTCCTCTACGCCGGGCTCGGCGCGATCGCGGTCGTCTCGCTGCGGCGGATCGCGAGCCGCCGGGAGCCGGGAGCCGACGTCGGCGCCGGCCTCCCCTACGGGCCGCCCGCCAAGGAGCCGGGCCGATGAGCAAGCCCGACGTCGTCGCCGCGATCCTCGTCGCCGGGGCGACCCTCTACGCGATCTTCGGGGGCGCCGACTTCGGCGCCGGCGTCTGGGAGCTGCTCGCGGCGCGGACGCCCGACCGCAGCCTCCGGCAGCGGATCGAGCAGCGGGTCGCGCTGTCGCTCGGGCCGGTCTGGGAGGCCAACCACGTCTGGCTGATCTTCACCCTGGTCGTGCTCTGGACCGGCTTCCCGGACGCGTTCGCGCCGATCATGGAGACGCTCTACGTGCCGCTGGCGCTCGCGGCGGTCGGGATCGTCCTGCGCGGCTCCGGCTTCGCGTTCGGCCACAGCCTCGGCGACGTCGGGGCGCAGCGCGCCCACGTCGTCTTCTCGGTCTCCTCGCTGATCACGCCGTTCTTCCTCGGCTGCGTGGTCGGGGCGATCGCCGCCGGCGACGTCGAGGCGGGCGGCTCCGGCGACGCGCTCGGCTGGATCGGGCCGCTCCCGATCCTCGTCGGCGTCCTGTTCGTCGCGAGCTGCGCCTACATCGCCGCCGTCTTCCTCCTCGACGACTGCCGCCGCGCCGGCGACGAGGAGCTCAGCGAGTACTTCCTGCGCCGCTCGATCGCCGCCGCCGTCATCGTCGGAGCGCTCGCCGCGGTCGGGCTGATCGTCCTCCGCGCCGATGCCCGCGGGATCTTCGACGGGCTGTTCGACGAGGGGCTGCCGTTCGTGATCGCCTCGGTCGTCTTCGGGCTCGTGACGCTGGTCGGCCTCGTCCGCGGCTGGTCGCGGGCGCTGCGGCCGCTCGCGATCGGCGCCGTCGTCGCGCTCGTCGCCGGGTGGGCGGTCGCCCAGTTCCCGTACCTGCTGCCGGACACCCTCACGGTCGCCGACGGGGCCGGTGACGGGGGCGCCCTGACCGCGCTGATCGTCGTCTTCATCGTCGCCCTCGTGACCGTCGTCCCGTCCCTGGCGCTGCTGTTCAGACTCGCCCAGCGCCAGGCGCTCGAGTGAGCCCGCGGCGCTCTCCGGCCGGAGCCCCGGGTGGGTACGCTGGACAGCGATGAGCACCAGCCACGCGACAGACGCCGAGGAGGAGTACCTCCAGTCGCTCTTCTGGCTCCAGGAGGCGGAGCTGCCGATGACCGGTGCCAACGTCGCGCGGGCCATG
>DATMCB010000075.1:0-4846 GCA_035558835.1 Solirubrobacterales bacterium | reverse complement strand
GATCTCGACCCAGCACGCCGACGGGATCGACTGCGAGGAGACGATCAAGCCCGCCCTCTGGGAGCACGTGATCGTGCCCGTCCTCGACGAGGAGTACGCCGACATGTACGACGCCGAGACGCTGCGGCGGACGCTGCTCGTCAACCCGACCGGGAAGTTCGTCATCGGCGGTCCCGTCGGTGACGCCGGGCTGACCGGTCGCAAGATCATCGTCGACACCTACGGCGGCGCCGCTCGCCACGGCGGTGGCGCCTTCAGCGGCAAGGACCCGTCGAAGGTCGATCGCTCGGCCGCCTATGCCGCCCGCTACGTCGCCAAGAACGTCGTCGCCGCCGGCCTTGCCGACCGCTGCGAGGTGCAACTCGCCTACGCCATCGGCGTCGCTCACCCGATCTCGCTGATGGTCCACACGTTCGGGACCGGCAAGGTCGACGACGCGCGCCTGACCGATGCCGTCGAGGAGGTCTTCGACCTCCGTCCCGGCGCGTTCCGGCGCTACCTCGACCTGCACCGGCCGATCTACCAGGCGACCGCCGCCTACGGCCATTTCGGCCGCGACGGCGATGACTTCACCTGGGAGCGGACCGACCGCGTCGACGAGCTCAAGGCCGTCGCCGGGTCGCTCGGCGGCGTCAGCGCGTCGGCCTGATCCGGCTGCTGCGCGCGGCCGGCGGCATCGGGTCGCTCAGAGGCCCGAGTCCCAGCGCCGCTCGGCTTCCTCCCGAGTGCGCGGCGGCGGCCCCGACGGCTCGGTCGCGTTGTGGACGCGCTCGACGACCTCCTCGGGGTTGGCGACGCCGGCGAAGATGAAGTCGGAGGCCGAGTTCTCGGCGGCCGTGTCGAAGTCGACGTCGCCGATCTGAAGCATCCGCTGGAAGGCGGTCTGGCGGTAGTTGACGTCCTGGACCCGCTCGATCTTCGTCTCCTGGACGTCGCGGGAGACGATCCCGTGCTTGATGTTGAGACGCCGCGTCGTGATCGTGTACCGGGTCGCGATCCGGCGGATCAGCCCGGCGAGGACGACCACCGCGGCGCCGCCGATGACGATCACCGTGACGAGCAGCGTGCTCGCCCCGACCAGCGACGCGATCACGGCGACGATGGCGACGACGATGATCCCCTTGACGTAGAAGCCGAGGATCGCCCGCCAGGACGGGTGGCCCTCGAAGACGACCTCCTCGCTCGGTCCAAGGTTCAGCGCCACCGGCGCAACATATACCGCGAGCCGAACGTCCGTGGAAGGACGTAGCTTCAGGGTTTCCATGGAGATCGCGAAGGTCGAGCCGATGACGACGACGAGGGCCCTCCGCGGGCCCTTCGACTACCGGCTTCCGGAGCCGATGGTCGCCGCCGGCGTCGGCGTCGGCTCGCTGCTGACGATCCCGTTCGGCGGTCGCCGGATGCTCGGTGTCGTCGTCGACGTCGCCGCCGAGAGCGACCTCCCCCCGGAGCGCCTCGCCGAGCCGATCGAGGCGATCGAGGCGGGCGCGACGCCTGACCTCGTCCGGCTCGGCCTCTGGGTCGCCGAGCGCTACTGCTCCACGCCGTCGCGGGGACTCGCGCTGATCCTCCCGCCCGGGGCCGGCACCGGTCGCAGGCCGCGGCCTGCGAAGCCGCGAACCGAGCGGATCGCGACGATCACGGCGGACGGCGTCGCGGCGCTGCGGGACGGCCAGGGCCCGCGGCTCGGATCGCGCCAGCGCGCGGCGCTCGCTGCCCTCGACGGCGCCGGCGCCGTCGCGGCGGGCGAGCTCCGCGAGCGGACCGGCGCGGACTCGGTCGTGCTCCGCCGGCTCGCCGAGCGCGGGCTCATCGAGCGCGATACCCGCGAGGTGCGGCGGGTCCCGCGGATCGAGACCGTCGGCGCCGGGGCCACGGCCCCGCGGCTCTCCGCCCGTCAGGCGGCGGTCGCCGCGGAGCTCGTGGCCGCGCTCGACGGCGACGGTCCCCGCGAGCGGCTCCTTCACGGTGTAACCGGCTCCGGCAAGACCGAGGTCTATCTCGCCGCGATCGAGGCGGCGCTCGAGCGTGGCCGGACGGCGATCCTGCTCGTCCCCGAGATCGGCCTCACCCCGCAGACCGTCGGGCGGGTCGCGGCCAGGCTCGGCGATCGCGTGGCGGTGCTCCACTCAGGGCTCTCCGAGGGCGAGCGCTTCGACGAGTGGCGGCGGCTCCGCTCCGGGGAGGCCCGCGTCTGCGTCGGGCCGCGCTCGGCCGTCTTCGCGCCACTCCCCGACCTCGGCCTGATCGTCATCGACGAGGAGCACGACTCCTCCTACAAGCAGGAGGGCGATCCGCGCTACGACGCTCGCGCCGTCGCCCGCCGCCGCGCCGCCGACGCGGGCGCCGTGCTCATCGCCGGCAGCGCCACGCCGCGGCCGGAGAGTTGGTCCGGGCTCGAGCGGCTCGAGCTTCCCGAGCGGATCGACGGCCGGCCGCTGCCGCCGGTCGAGGTCCTCGACATGCGCGACGTCCCGGGCCGCGCCGGGCCGCTTCACCCGGTCACCCGCGAGGCGCTCGCGGGCCTCGGAGAGGGGTCGAAGGCGATCGTGATGCTGAACCGCCGCGGCTACTCGCCACATCTCAGCTGCGGCGCCTGCGGCACCGCCCTGACATGTCCCGACTGCGACGTCTCGCTGGTCCTCCACCGCGGCAGGTCCGTGCTCGGCTGCCACCATTGCGGCCACACGGAGCCGGTGCCGAGGTCCTGTCCGGAGTGCGGCTCGGTGTCGATCTCCCGCCACGGCGCCGGGACCGAGCGGATCGAGCAGCTCGTCGCGGCGCTGATCGCCCCGGCGACGGTGTTCCGCCTCGATGCCGATACCGCGTCGGGGCGGGGCGCTCACGGCCGCGTCCTCGGCGAGTTCGAGCGCGCCGATGCCGGCGTCCTCGTCGGGACCCAGATGGTCGCCAAGGGCCACGATTTCCCCGACGTCGCGCTGAGCGTCCTCATCGATGCCGACTCGACGCTCCGCTATCCGGACTTCCGGGCGGAGGAGCGGACGTTCGCGCTCGTCGCTCAGCTCGCCGGGCGCAGCGGCCGCGGCGATCGCGGCGGCCGGGTCCTCGTCCAGACACTGGCTCCGACGGCCGCGCCGATCGTCGCCGCCGCCCGCCATGACGCCGCCGGCTTCCTCGCCGCCGAGCTCGAGCGGCGCCGCGAGTTCGGCTATCCGCCGGCCTCGTCGCTGATCGCGATCGAGCTGACCGGTCCGGCCGAGCCACCGCTGATCGGCGCCGGCGAGGCGATCGCCACGGCGCTCCGGCCGGCGCTGGGAGCGGACGCGGAGCTGCTCGGCCCAGCGCCGCGATTCCGCCGGCGAGGCCGGTTCCGCCGGCGGCTGCTGGTCAAGACGACCGCGCCCGAGCACGATGCGGCAGCGGTGCGACGGACGCTCGCCGATCCCGCGGTCGAGGCGGCGATCACCGGCGTCACCCTCGCCGTCGACGTCGATCCCCAGTGAAGCGTGCAATCCAGTGGTGGTCGACCCCCTGAGCTCGCCCGCGCGAATGACGCACGGACACACTTCGCCGGATCGCGCCCGTGCTCCTCGCCCGTGCCTTTCAGGCACGAGCTTGTCGCCCGACCACGCCCGGCTCGTTGCCGTGCGCCCTCGCGCGCACGATCCCGGGGAATCGGCCACCTAAGATCGACGCATGGCCGAGGCCGAGACAGACGAACGGGAGATCGATCCCGACGAGGCGGAGGAGCTCTCCGAGCTCGACGAGGAGACGCTCGAGCGCCGCCGCCTCGCGCTCGGCGAGGTCCGCCAGTTCGGCGATCCGGTCCTGAAGTCGAAGGCCACCGAGGTGACCGAGTTCGATGCCGCCCTCGAGCAGGAGGCGAAGCGGATGATCGGCCTGATGCAGGAGGCGCTCGGGATCGGGCTTGCCGCGACCCAGCTCGGCGTGATGCGACGGCTGCTCGTCTTCCAGTCCGGGCCCGACGTCGAGCCCCGGGCCGTCGTCAACCCCGCGGTCGAGTGGGTCTCCGACGAGCAGACGGTCGCCGAGGAGGGCTGCCTGAGCCTCGCGAACGTGGTCGTCGACGTCGAGCGGCCGCTGCATGCGCGGATCAGCGCCGTCGACCTCGCCGGATCGGCGATCTCGCTCGAGGCCTCCGGGCTCGAGGCGCGCGTGCTCCAGCATGAGATCGACCACCTCGACGGCCTCCTGATCCTCGATCGCACCGAGCGCGAGCAGCGGCGCGCGGCGCTGCGGGCGCTGCGCAGCGGCGAGCACTTCGATCCGTCGATGCTCGAGGACGACGAACCTGACGATCTTCCAGATGGTTGACCCCCCGAGCTCGCACGCGCGAATGACGCACGGACACGCTTCGCCGGGTCGCGCCCGAGCTCCTCGCCCGTGCCTTCCAGGCACGAGCTCGTCGCCCGTCCACGCCCGGCTCGGTGCCGTGCGCCCTCGCGCGCACGATCCCGCGGGATCAATCATCTGCTCCGATTGAAGACGGTCTACCTCGGCACCTCGGAGTTCGCCGCGACGGTGCTGAGAACGCTGGCCGCCGGTCCGCACCGGCCCGCGCTCGTGGTCACGCCTCCCGATCGCCCGCGCGGTCGCGGCCGCCGGCCCGGCGCGCCTCCGACCGCGATCGCAGCCGCGGAGCTCGGCATCGAGGTCGAGCGGTCCGCCGACGTCAACGAGGAGGCGACGCGCGGCCGGATCGACGCCGCCCGCCCCGACGTGATCGTCGTCTGCGCTTTCGGTCAGATCGTCCGTGAGCCGCTGCTCTCCGCGGGCGAGATCCTCAACGTCCATCCGTCGCTGCTGCCGCGCTGGCGGGGGGCGGCTCCGATCGAGCGCGCGATCATGGCCGGCGACGAGGCGA
>DATMCB010000074.1:0-3208 GCA_035558835.1 Solirubrobacterales bacterium | reverse complement strand
GTCGCCGGCCTCGCGCTGCTCGGCGTGGCGGCCTACTACGGCATCCTCACCTGGGGCTTCGACGTCGACCAGAAGGACGCCGTCGACGCGCTCGTCGGCCTCGGCTTCGGCGGCTCGCTGATCTCCGTCTTCGCCCGCCTGGGCGGCGGCATCTTCACCAAGGCCGCCGACGTCGGGGCCGACCTCGTGGGCAAGATCGAGGCCGGCATCCCCGAGGACGACCCCCGCAACCCGGCCGTGATCGCCGACAACGTGGGCGACAACGTCGGGGACTGCGCCGGCATGGCGGCCGACCTGTTCGAGACGTACGCCGTCACCGCCGTCGCCGTGATGCTGCTGGGCGTCCTGACCTTCAACGAGCAGCGCGAGGTCGCGATCTTCCCGCTCGTGCTGGGCGGCGTGTCGATCATCGCCTCGGTGATCGGCGCCCTCGTGACACGCGCACCCGGCGGCAACGTCGAGGGCGCGCTCTACAAGGGGCTGATCGTCTCCGGCGTGCTCTCGGCGATCGCCTTCTACCCGGTCACCGACTGGCTGATGTCGGATCCGCTGCAGTTCAACGTCGCCGACCCGGAGAGCGCCCTCGCCGGCGCCTCGGTGACCGACCTCTGGTTCTGCGCGCTGATCGGCATCGCGGTCACCGCAGGCCTGTTCATCGTCACCGACTACTACACCTCGACCCGGTTCCGGCCGGTGAAGACGATCTCGAAGGCGTCGATCACCGGCCACGCCACGAACATCATCCAGGGGCTCGCCCAGGGCTTCCAGGGCACCGCGATCCCGGCCGTGATCATCATGGCGGCGATCTTCGGCGCCAACGAGATCGCCGGCATCTACGGGATCGCGATCGCGGTCATGGCGCAGCTTTCGCTGACCGGCCTGATCGTCGCACTCGACGCGTTCGGCCCGATCACCGACAACGCCGGTGGCATCGCCGAGATGGCGGAGCTCCCCGAGGAGGTCCGCAACGTGACCGACCCGCTCGACGCGGTCGGCAACACGACGAAGGCGGTCACGAAGGGCTACGCGATCGGCTCCGCCGTCCTCGCGGCGCTGGTCCTCTTCGCAGCGTTCCGGGTCGAGGCCGAGGCCGAGGCCGGGGTTTCTGCGATCCCGTTCGACATCAGCGACCCGAAGGTCCTGATCGGCCTCCTCGTCGGCGGCATGATGACGTACCTGTTCGCCTCGCTGGCGATCGAGGCCGTCGGCCGCGCCGGCGGCGAGGTCGTCGAGCAGGTCCGCCGCCAGTTCAAGGAGCGCCCGGGGATCATGGAGGGCACCGAGCGGCCCGATTACGGCGGCACCGTCGCGATCGTGACCGCAGCCGCGCAGCGGGAGATGATCCTGCCGTCGCTGATCCCGATCGTGATCCCGGTCCTGATCGGCATCTGGAGCGTCGAGGCACTCGGCGGCCTGTTGATCGGCGTCATCGTCGTCGGCTTCTTCATGGCCGTCTCGATGACCGTCGGCGGCGGCGCCTGGGACAACGCCAAGAAGCTGATCGAGGACGGCGCCTACGGCGGCAAGGGCTCGGAGGCCCACGCCGCCTCGGTGACCGGCGACACGGTCGGCGATCCCTACAAGGACACCGCCGGCCCGGCGATCAACCCGATGATCAAGGTCGCCAACATCGTCGCGATCCTGATCATTCCCATCATCCACTTCTAGCCGCCGCGTTCGGCGGCGTCCGGGACGCGGCTGACGGCACCCGGCACCCGCCCCCGTGCAACCAGCACGAGGGCGGGCACCGGGCGTCGCCAGCCACGCCCGGACACTCGCCGAGCCACGACGGCTACGGATAGGGCGCGCACTGCGAGAGAATCGGGCGATGTCCGGCGAGAAGCGCGAGCGGACGCTCTATGAGATCGCGAGCAGCTTCTTCGCGGCCGTCGTCGTCCTCTTCGCCGTCGTCGGCATGCTCGTCGTCGGCTTCGGCGACCCCGGCCCGGCGTCGGGCGAGTTCGCGATCTGCGTGCTCTTCCTGCTGCTCGGGCTCGGACGCCTCTGGGTCGGGCTGAAGCGAGGCAACGAGGGCGCCGGCGATCCGCCGGGCGGCTGAGCGCCGGTAGCGGTCGGGCGCGGTCGTATAGTCGCGCTCCGCATGGCGCACCGCGTCCCCCGCGACCAGTCTCTCCAGCGCGTTCACGGCGTCGGCTCCCTGTTCAGCGCCGCCTACGGCAACGTCGGCTCGTCGATCTACTACGCGCTCGGCGTCGTCGCCGCGTTCGCGCTCGGGCTGACCCCGATCGCGTTCATGGTCTCGGGCCTGATCTTCGCCTGCACCGCCGCGACCTACATCGAGGGGACGGTGATGCACTCGGAGGCGGGCGGCTCGGCGAGCTTCGCGCGCCACGCCTTCAACGAGCTGGTCAGCTTCATCGCCGGCTGGGGCCAGATGCTCAACTACATCATCACGGTCGCGATCTCGGCCTTCTTCGTCCCTCACTACCTCGGGGTCTTCTGGGAGCCGCTCCGGGAGAGCCCCGGCGACATCGTCGGCGGGATCGTGCTGATCGCCGCGCTCGCGGCGCTCAACATCAAGGGCACCCAGGAGTCGGCGCGGCTCAACCTGATCCTCGCGCTCGGCGACCTCGCGACCCAGGTGCTGCTCGTCGTCGTCGGCATGCTGCTGGTCTTCAGCCCCGACACGCTGATCGGCAACGTCGACCTCGGCGTCGCCCCGACCTGGGGCGACTTCGCGCTCGGCATCGCGCTCGGGATGATCGCTTACACCGGCATCGAGACGATCTCCAACATGTCCGAGGAGGCGATCGAGCCGGAGCGGTCGATCCCGCGCGGCAGCGCCTACGTCGTCGCCGCCGTGCTCGGCCTCTACGCGCTGCTGCCGATCATCGCCCTGTCGGCGATGCCGGTGACGCTCGGCCCCGACGGCTACACGACCGAGCTCGGCACCACGTTCGCGGGCGATCCGGTGCTCGGGATCGTCGAGAACCTCGGCCTCGGTGCCGGCGTCACCGACGTCCTCCGCGTCTACGTCGGCGTCCTCGCGGCGGTGATCCTCGTGATCGCCACCAACGCCGGGATGATCGGCGTCTCGCGGCTGACCTTCTCGATGGGCCAGCACCGTCAGCTGCCGGAGCGGCTGCGGCAGATCCACCCGCGGTTCCGGACGCCGCACGTCGCGATCATCACCTTCTCGATCATCGCCTCGGTCGCGCTGTTGCCCGGCCAGGCGGACCTGCTCGCG
>DATMCB010000073.1:0-7210 GCA_035558835.1 Solirubrobacterales bacterium | reverse complement strand
TGGGAGGGCCGCCGGGGCGTGACCCGGCGGCCCGGCGCAGTCGAGCGCGGCAGGGCCGCGCGAGTCGCGCAGTTATCCAGCTAGCTCGCGAGCGGGAGTCCGGTGCGGAGATCGAAGTCGGCCGGGTCGGCGATGTCGAAGAACGACGGGTTCAGGCAGGTATGGGCGGGACCGTCGCCCTCGAATGCGGGCTCGACCCGGAACTGGCACTGCGGCAGCGGCTCGCCCGTCATCTTGATGCCGCCGAAGCCACCGTTGCGCTCGGCGGCCTCGAACCCGGCGATGTCGATCTCGCCACGGAAGACCTTCTGCACGCAGCCCATGAACCGCCGCCCGGTCGGGCCGTCGACGTAGCTCCACAGGTACGGGCACCGCATCGCCAGGCAGTCGCGAGGCTCGATCAGCTTGTCGCAGAAAGTCCTGCAGCTCCGGCACTCCCCGGGCGGCGGCGCGACCTCGGCTGTGCGGGTGGCTCCCATGGCTGGATTCTAGTTCCGGGTCCTAAAGACCTCGCCGCAAATCTTCGTTTCGACGCCGCTCAAGCGGCTATCGGCGGGCGGCCGAGGAGGTCCTCGATCTCGGCTCGGAGGCCGACCGAGGCATCGACCCGATAGGCGCTGCCGAAACGAAGCCTGCGGGCGCCTTCGCGGGTCTTCATCTCGAGGAGGACCTCGGCATCGCCGGGAAAGCTGGCGAACACCGACTTGAGCTCCTCGATGATCGACGGGTCGAAGTCGGCGGCGTCGAGCTGCAGCGCGAAGCAGACCGGCTTGTCGAGCTCGCGGACCTTCTCCCTCGCGGTCTCGACCTCGTCGCTGGTCGGCTCGAACGGCTGTGCCTCGTGGACGACGAGCTTGACCTCGCCGCGGTCCTTGCGATCGACGCGGCCGCGAACCAGCAGGACCGCGTCGGTGTCGATCAGCCCCTCGTTGGCGTCGAGCGTCTTCGCGAAGATGATCATCTCGACCCGCCCCTCGAGGTCGTCGAGCGTCGCGAACATCATCGTGCTGCCGCTCTTCGTCCGGATCCGCTTCGCCTCCGAGACGATCCCGCCGACCGTCACCGTCGCCCCGTCCGGGCGCTTCTCGAGCTCGGCGAGGGTGCAGTCGCTGCGGACCCGGAGCGCCTCACGGACCTGGGAGAGCGGGTGGTCGGAGAGGAACGTGCCCATCGTCTCCTTCTCCATCGCCAGCAGCTCGCGCTGCTCGAACTCGTCGCCGATGATCGGCGCGTGCTGGGCCCGGGACGCGGCCGGCCCGGAATCGTCGAGGGCGAAGATCGACGCCTGGCCGCGCTCTGCGTCCTCCTGCGCCTTCGCACCGGCGGACTGCGCCTGCGGCAGGACCGCGAGCATCGCCCTGCGGCTCGCTCCGGTCGAGTCCAGGGCTCCGCACTTGATCAGGCACTCGATCGCCCGCTTGTTGACGGCGCGGCAGTCGACCCGCTCGCAGAAGTCCCAGAGCGAGTCGAACGGTCGCTCCTCGCGGGCCTCGAGGATCGCCTCGACGGCAGCGTGCCCGACGTTCTTGACCGCGTCCAGGCCGAAGCGGATCTTGTTGCCGGTCACGACGAAGTCGTGGTCGGAGGCGTTGACGTCCGGGGGCAGGACGTCGATCCCCATCTCCTCGCAGCGATTGACGAAGAACGGGACCTTGTCCTTGGTCGACATGACCGAGCTGATCACGGCGGCCATGTACTCGGCCGGGTAGTTGGCCTTCAGATAGGCCGTCCGGTAGGAGATCAGCGCGTAACAGGCGGCGTGGGACTTGTTGAATGAGTAGTCGGCCGCCGCGGTCATCAGGTTCCAGAGGTCGCGCGACACCGCCGGGTCGGTCTGCGAGGCCGCCGCCCCGTCCATGAACTCGGCCTCGAGGCTCGCCATCATGTCGCGCTTCTTCTTGCCGATCGCCTTGCGGAGGTCGTCGGCGCGAGCCGGGCTGAAGCCACCGATCTGCTTCGAGATCTCCATCAGCTGCTCCTGGTAGATGCAGCAACCGAACGTCGCCTCCGTGATCGGGCGAAGCCGCTCGTCCTGGTAGCGGACGCCGGCAGGGTCGCGCTTGCCACGCGCATAGTCGGGGATGAAGCGCATCGCGCCGGGCCGGTAGAGGGCGCCGATCGCGACGATGTCGTCGAAGCGGGTCGGCTTGATCTGCCGGAGCGCCTCCCGCATCCCCTCCGACTCGAGCTGGAAGACCCCGATCGAGTCGCCGCGGGAGAGCATCTCGAAGGTCTTCGCGTCGTCGAGCGGCAGCGCTTCGACGTCGAGCTCGACGTCGCGCGAGCGACGAACGATGTCGACCGCGTCCTCGATCACGTCGAGGTTGCGGAGGCCGAGGAAGTCCATCTTCAGCAGGCCGACCTCCTCGACCGGCCCCATCGAATACTGGGTGACGATCTTGTAGGAGCGCTCGCCGTCCTTGGCGGCGCCGCGGTCCTCGGCGAGCTGGAGCGGCACGACCTCCTGGAGCGGGCGGTCGGCGATCACGACGGCGGCGGCATGGATCGAGTGGTTGCGGACGATCCCCTCGAGCCCGCGGGCGGTATCGACGATCTGGCGGGTGTCGGGCTCGGCGTCGTATGCCTTCTTGAGGTCCTCGCCGGCCTTGAGGCAGTCCTCGAAGCTCGGGCTGCGGCCCATGATCGGCTCCGGGATCAGCTTCGCGACCCGGTCGCCGGCGCCGTAGTCGAAGCCGAGGACGCGGGCGGCGTCGCGGGTCGCGGCCCGCGGCGCCATCTTGCCGAAGGTGACGATCTGCGCGACCGACTCGCGCCCGTACTTGTCGGTCACGTAGCGGATCACCCGCTCGCGGCCACGGACCGAGAAGTCGATGTCGATGTCGGGCATCGACCGCCGCGCCGGGTTCAGGAAGCGCTCGAAGAGAAGGTCGTTCGCGAGCGGATCGAGATCGGTGATGCCGAGGCTGTAGGCGACGATCGAGCCCGCTGCCGAGCCGCGGCCCGGCCCGACCGCGATCCCGTTCTCCTTCGCGTAGCGGACGAAGTCCCAGACGATCAGGAAGTAGGACGGAAAGCCCATCTCCTCGATGACGCCGAGCTCGAACTCGAGTCGCTCGACGGCGGCCGCGGGCGGCGGGTCGCCGTAGCGGTGGCGGAGCCCGTCGGACGCGACGCGGCGCAGCTGCTCCGAGGGCTCCGATCCGTCCGAGGTCGGGAAGCGCGGCAAAAGCAGTTCGCCGAGCTTGATCTCGACGTTGCACCGGTCGGCGATCTCGAGCGTGTTCGGGACCGCCTCCGGCCAGGGCGCGAACGACTCGTGCATCTCCTCGGCGGTCTTCAGGAAGAACTCGTTGGTGTCGAAGCTGAGCTTCGGCGCCTCGAGGGTCGACTTCGTCTGCACGCAGAGCAGCGCCTTGTGGTTGTTGTAGTCCTCGCGGCGCAGGTAGTGGACGTCGGCCGTCCCGACCAGCGGCCTGCCGAGCTCGCGGGCGACCCGGGCGATGCCCTCGTTCGCCTTGTCCTGCTCGGGGATCCCGTTCACCTGCAGCTCGAAGTAGACGTTGTCGTCGCCGTAGATCCCGATCAGATCGTCGACGTGAGCGCGGGCGTCACCGGGCCGGTCCTCGACGAGGCGCCGGCAGAACCGCGAGGCGAGACAGCCGGTCAGCGCGATCACCCCCTCCGAGTAGCGATCGAGCAGCCGCGGGTCCACGTTCGCCTTGCCGCGCGCGAACCCCTCGAGGAAGCCGGCCGAGCTGAGCTTGACGAGGTTCTTGAAGCCGGTCTCGTCGGCGGCCAGCAGCGTCAGGTGGTTGCGCTCCCACTTCGTCTTCTGCTTGATCTCCTCGACGTCGTCGACGAGATAGGCCTCGAGGCCCATGATCGGCTTGATCCCGTGCTGGCCGCAGGCCTTGAAGAGCTCGACCGAGCCGTTCATGACGCCGTGATCGGTGAGGCCGAGGGCGGGCATCCCGAGCTCAGCGGCGCGCGCCGCCATCGCGTCGATCTTGTTGGCGCCGTCGAGCAGCGAATACTCGCTGTGGACGTGCAGATGCGCTGCCTGCTGTGCGGCGGTCGTGCTCACCGGCCCATCATGGCAAGGGGGGTGGATGCCAACCGCGGTCCGGACGGGCCCCGCCGGCACGATCTCCGCGTTTTGCGGAAGCCTTCTCCGGCGATCTCCTAACCGCCGCGGCGCTCGGCGGCGTCGATCCTCGCGAGCACCTCGACGAGCCGCTGCTCGGCCTCTCGGACCCGCTCGGAGGCCTCCTGCTCGGCCGCCGCGGTCCGCTCGCGGACGCGCTCTTCGCGCGCCTGCGAGTCGGCGACCGCCGCCAGCCGGCGTTCGGCGTCGGCGACCGCCGCGGCGAGCCGCCCCGCGGCCTGCTCCTCGCCGGCTGCCAGGAGCGCCGCGACCCGTGCCTCGAGTCCGGCCCTGCGGCGCTCGAGCTCGGCGGCGACGGAGTCTGCCGCCGTGGCGCGCGCCGCCGCGGCCGCCTCGGTGCTGAGCGCTCGGGCGCGCGACTCGAGCTGCTCGCCCGCTCCGCTCGCGGCGCGGTCGAGCTCGGCATCGCGCCGCGCCCGGTGCTGCTCGGCCGCCGCCGCGAGCTCGGCGGTGAGCTCGTCGCGACGCCGCTCCAGCGCCGCGAGGGCCTGCCCGAGCTGTGCATTCGCCGCAGCCTCGGCGCGAAGCGCATGGCTCCGGTAGCTGCGCCGCGAGGTCTCCTCGCGGATCGCCTCCATCTGCTGGCCCGCGCACGCCATCAAGCCACGCTGAAGCTCGGCGCTCGTCGCTTGCGCCTCGGCGGCGACGGCGGCCCGCGCCACCTCGCCCGCGCTCGCCGCGAGGCTCTCGCGAGCGGCAGCGACCGCTCGCTCGGCGGCCGCCTCGGCGCGGGCGTCGAGTCGCGCCCCGGCGGCAGCCTCGGCCGCCGCCGCCGCCGCGGCAACCGTCGCCTCACCCTTCGCGACCTCGCGGGCGATCGTCGCCTCCGCTCCGTCGCGGGCCTCGGTGCGGCCGCGCCCGACGGCATCGGCAGCGAGCTGGCGGACCTCGGTCCGCGCCGCCCGGAGGCTGCGGCCGAGCTCGGTATCGATGTGCGCCCGCAGCTCCGCCCCGAGCTCGCCGACCCGCGCCTCCGCGCGGCGGCGGGCCTCGTTCTCACGCTCGCGGGCCACCGCGCTCTGCTCGTCCCGGAGGCCGCTGGCGAGCTCCGCCATCCGTCCCTCGAGCATGGCGATCGCCCGCCCGATCTCGGCGCTCGCCTCCTCGCTGGGCCGTCGCAGGTCGGCGCCGAGCGACTCCCGCACCGCATGGAGGCGGCTCGCCGTCACCGCCTCCGCGGCCAGCACCGCGTCGCGAATCGCGGCCGAGTGAAGTTGATCGATCCGCCCCGCGGCGGCGGCGACGTCCGCCCGCGCCGTGGCGCTGAGCTCCCGGCGGATCGCCTCGCGCTCGCCGGCGAGCTCCCGGCCGAGCTCGGTCCGGGCGCCGCGGAGCGCCGCGCCGAGCTCGCTGTCGAGGCGCCGGCGATGCTCGGATGCCTCGTCGCTGAGACGGCGCTCGCCGCGGCTCTGGCGCTCGTCGAGGGCGAGGTCGAGCCGTGATCGCAGCGCCGCCTCGGCCGCCGCGAGCCGGGCGTCGATCGTCGCCTGAAGTCGCGGCCAGACGTCGTCGTCGACCGCGGCCGCCGGAGACGGCGTTCGAGGCCCCTCCGCGGTCGCCGGAGGAAGCGTTCGCGGTCCCTCAGCTGCACCGCGATCGCCACGGGCGATCAGCTCCTCGAAGCTCGAGCCGATCGCCGAGCGCGCGCGGGCGATCCGCTGCTCGACCCCAGCCCGACGCTCATCCCTCTCTCCTCGATCGACCACGGCCACGACCGTCCTACCACGATCGGGCCCCGAGCGCGACCGCGAATCGCGGCGATTGCTCCCGGGCCGCGTGCCGTGCTTCGGAATTGACGCCAACCCGACATCTACGATGGCCGCCGTGGCGATTGACGAGAGTGAGCGGATCGAGGCGACGATCGAGCGCGGTCGTGCCGACGCCGATCGGATCGTCGCCGTGGCAGCCCGCGAGGGCGAGCGCCGGATCGAGGCCGCGGCGGGCGCCGGCGGCGACCTGGCCAACGGGCGCGTCGAGCTGTTGCGGGACCTCCGCCGCCAGATCGAGGACCAGCAGCGGCGGATCGAGGACGGCTACGTGACCATGCTCGAGGCGCTGGCGACGACCGCGGCGAGGCTCGCCGCTGCCGCCCGCGACGCCGACTTCAGCGTTCCCCGGCGACCTTCGGGCCTGGGCCGGACCGTCGAGGTCCGGCTCGCCCAGACGCGTGAGATCACGTTCCGGATCGAGCCCGGGCACGGGGTCGGCCACGACTCCTCGCGCTCGTTCTAGAATCGCCACGAGGAGGAGGACGAAGAGCCACGATGGCCACGAGCGAGCATGACCACGAGCCCGACCAGCAACCCGCGGAGCCGGGCGGACCGATCCGCTGGACCCAGGCGTCATGGCCGGCGACGCCGTCGACCGCCGCGCAGTCGACGATCGACCAGATGACCGACCAGCTCCAGGCGGTGATCGGAGCCGCCGAGCGGGCCGCCGAGGCGATCCGTCGCGATGCCGAGGAACAGGCCCGGCTCCACCTCGTCGAGGCGCAGCGCCAGGCCGACCGGCTGACCGCCGAGCGGGTCGGGCTGATCTCGGAGCTGACCGACGACCTGATCCGGCACGCGGCGAACGTCCGCGATCACTCCGAGCAGATGGTCCGTGCGCTCGAGGCGGCGATCAACTCGGTCACCGACAAGCTCGACCAGCCGGCGCTCAGCGACCGCTTCGAGCCGGCAGGTCAGCCTCCGTTCGGAGCCGGGCCCCCCGCGGCACCGCCCCCTGCCCAACCGCCCGAACCGGCGCCGCCTGCCCAACCGGTTCAGCCTGCCCCACCCGACCCGGCCGCTCAACCGGCCCAAGCGGCTCACCCCGTCCAACCCGCCCAGCCCGCGGCGCCACCCTCTCCCGCGACGCCGCCCACCCCCGCGGTCCCCTACACACCGCCGGCCGCGCCCGGTGAGCCGGCGCCGCATCCCTCCGGCGTCTACACCGACATCGTCGGCGCGCCGCCGCCTCCGCCGCCCGCGTGGGCCCCGGCCCCCATTGCCGGACCGCCGCTCGGGGCTCGCCACGAGCCCGCGACCGGCCCACCACAGCCGACTCCGGAGGCCGCGGCGGCCGCGGCGGCGGGAACCGGCT
>DATMCB010000072.1:0-6025 GCA_035558835.1 Solirubrobacterales bacterium | reverse complement strand
TGCCTGCAACCGGGAGAAGGGGGCGACGCTCGGCTGATTGGATTCACGGCCGCCGTACGCCTTTCCTGTTGCCTATGCAATGCTTAGGCAGATGGTGGACTTCAGCCTCGGCGAAGCGGCGAAGCGGATCGGTGTCAGCGTCGACACGCTGCGCCGCTGGGACCGTGACGGCAAGCTCGAGACGACCCGTGACGCCAACGACCGCCGCCGCGTCCCGGCAGCCGAGGTCGACAGGCTGCGCGCGGCGCCGGAGCGGCACCGGACCGGCGATGAGCTCTCGACCCGGAACCGCTTCCCCGGCCGGGTGGTGTCGGTCGAGGCCGACGGGGTGATGGCGCTGGTCGAGATCGAGGCCGGCCCGCACCGCGTCACCGCGGCGATCACGCGCGACTCGGTCGAGGAGCTCGGCCTCGCCGAGGGCGTCGAGGCGACCGCGCTCGTCAAGGCGACGTCGGTGATGATCCAGCGGGACAGGGATTGAATGCGATCGGCGTCCTCGTCGCCGCGATCGTCCTCGCGGCTTCGATCCTCGCCGGCTGCGGCGGCTCCGGCGATTCGACCGATGCGTCGAGGCCGGAGCTGGTCGTCTTCGGCGCCGCATCGCTCGGGCCCGCGTTCGAGAAGTACGGGGACGATTTCGACGGCGCCGACGTCAGGTTCTCCTTCGCCGGCTCCGACGACCTCGCGGCCCAGATCCGCCAGGGCGTCACGCCCGACGTCTATGCCGCCGCGAACACGTCGCTCCCCGAGGAGCTTCACAAGGACGGCCTGCTCGACCGGCCGACGACCTTCGCCTCCAACAAGCTCGTGATCGGCGTGCCCGAGGGCTCCGAGATCAAAGACGTCGCCGACCTCGAGCAGCCCGGCGTCAAGATCGCGATCGGCGACGAGGAGGTTCCGGTCGGCATCTACACGCGCGAGGTCCTGAAGGCGCTCGGGCCGGGTGCCGAACAGGCGATCCTCGCCAACGTCGCGAGCAGCGAGCCCGACGTCGCCGGGATCGTCGGCAAGCTGACCCAGGGCGCCGTCGACGCCGGCTTCGTCTACCGCAGCGACGTCGACGCCGCCGGTGGCAGGATCGTGGAGGTGCCGATCCCCGCCAAGGCCAGCCCGGACGTGGCCTACGGGATCGCGGTGACGACCGACGCCGCCCAGCCCGAGCTCGCCCGACAGTTCGTCGACGGCGTCGTCTCCGGCGACGGGCAGCAGATCCTGCTCGACTCCGGCTTCGGCCCGCCGCCGGGTTGACGATGGCCGGCTCGACCGGCTTTCGAATCCTCGCCGCCGCGGCGCTGGCGCTGCTGCTCGGTTTCCTGGCCCTGCCGCTGATCGCGCTGTTCGCCGAGACCGGTCCCGGCGATCTCGTCTCCAGCCTCGGCGAGCGCGGCGCCGCCGAAGCGCTCTGGCTGAGCCTGCGGACCTCGCTGGCGGCGCTCGTGATCATCCTCGCGGTCGGCACCCCGGCGGCCTGGCTGATCGCGCGGCGCGACTTTCGCGGCCGCGCCGTGGTGATCACGCTGATCGAGCTGCCGCTCGTCCTGCCGCCCGCCGCGGCCGGCATCGCGCTGCTCGCCGCGTTCGGCCCGAACGGGCTCGCCGGCGGCGCGATCGCCGACGCCGGCATCGAGCTCGTCCTCCAGACGGCCGGCGTCGTCGTCGCGCTGACCTTCGTCGCCGCGCCGTTCTACGTGCGCGGTGCGATCGCCGCCTTCGAGGCGCTCGATGGGAACCTTCTCGACGCCTCGAGGACGCTCGGGGCCGGCGAGGCGCGGACGTTCGCGCGGGTCGGCATCCCCGGGGCGCGGGCGGGGCTCGCATCCGGGGCGGCGCTGGCGTGGGGGAGGGCGCTCGGCGAGTTCGGCGCGACGCTGATGTTCGCCGGCTCGCTCGAGGGCCGCACGCAGACGGCGCCGCTGGCGATCTTCGAGTTCCTCGCCCGCGACTTCGACGCTGCGCTGGCGCTCTCGGCGGTGCTCCTTGTCGTATCCGCCTTCATCCTCCTCGCCGTGAAGCTCGTCGGCGGACGGCCGGAGGTCGCCGATGCTCGCCGCTGAGGTCGTCCTCGCCCGCGGTGATTTCGACCTCGACGCGCGGGTCGAGGTCGGGTCGGGCGAGTGCCTGGCGCTCGTCGGCCCGTCGGGGTCCGGGAAGAGCACGCTGCTGCGCGCGATCGCCGGCCTGCTGCGGCCGGCGCGGGGGATCGTGACCATCGGCGGGGAGACGTGGTTCGACGCCGCGGCCGGCATCTCACTCGCGGTCGAACGCCGCCGCGTCGGGCTCGTATTCCAGGATTACGCGCTGTTCCCGCGGATGCCGGCCTGGCGCAACGTCGCCTACGGAGCGCCCGGGCCGCGCCGCGACCGCCGCCGCCGCGCGACCGCCGCGCTCGAGCGCTTCGGCCTCGGCGAGCGTGCCGACGCCCTTCCCGCCGACCTCAGCGGCGGCGAGCGTCAGCGGGTTGCGCTCGCGCGGGCGCTCGCCTCCGAGCCGCGCCTCATGCTCCTCGACGAGCCGCTGTCCGCACTCGACGCGCGGACCCGCGCCGCCGCGGGCCGCGAGCTCGCGGCCGTCCTCGCCGCGGCCGCGGTGCCGGCGATCGTCGTCACCCACGACTTCACCGAGGCGGCACAGCTCGGCGACTCGATCGCCGTGCTCGACGGCGGCCGGATCGTCCAGCGCGGCAGCCCCGCCGAGCTCGCAGCGATGCCGGCGAGCGGACTCGTCGCCGATCTCGCCGGCGCGGTCGTGATGAGCGGCACCGCGTCGCTGGCGCCGGGCGGGCTGACCCGGGTCGACCTCGACGGCGGCGGGACGATCTTCAGCACCGACATCGCCGCCGGCCCGGTCGCGGCCGGGGTGTTCCCCTGGGAGATCGCGATCGATCCCGCCGCCGCCGAGGTCCCGGCCGGCTCGGCCCTGAACCGGGTCGCCGCGAAGGTGACCGGCGTCACCGAGTTCGGCAACCGCGCCCGGGTCGGGCTGGCGGCGCCGCAGCCGCTCGCGGCCGAGGTGACGACGGCCTCGATCGGGCGGCTCGGGCTGCGGCCCGGCGTTCGCGTCGCCGCCACCTGGAAGGCGACCGCGACCCGCCTCGCCCCGCGGTAGCGTCAACGCCTCCGCAACCGAGCGAGGAGGTATGAGGTGGCCGAGGCAAGTGCCGAGGAGTGGATCGCGTCGTTCGCCGGCGCCGTCGGGGCCGAGCCTCCCGACGACGAGCAGATCGGCCGGCTCCTGAAGCTGGCGGCGGTGGCCGCGCACTCGTCGGAGCGGATCGCGGCGCCGATCGCCTGCTGGATCGCCGGCGCCAACGGCATCGACGCGGCCCGCGCGATCGAGATCGCGGAGGGGCTCGAGAAAGCCTGAACGTCCGCGATCCCGCGGAGAGTAGGGTGAGATCGAGGCGATGGCCGCTACCGAGCACGTCACCTACTGCCGGATCTGCGAGCCGCTCTGCGGAATGGTCGCCACCGTCGAGGACGGCAAGGTCACGAAGCTCCGCCCCGACCGCGACCACCCGCTGTCCCGCGGCTTCGCCTGTCCGAAGGGGATCGCGATGACCGAGGTCCAGAACGACCCCGAGCGCGTCCTTCATCCGCAGCGGCGCCGCGCCGACGGCAGCTACGAGCGGATCGACTGGAAGACGGCGCTCGATGAGATCGGCGAGCGGCTCGGCGCGATCAAGCGCGAGCACGGCGGCGGCGCGATCGGCTGGTACATGGGCAACCCGGGCGCGTTCAGCTACTCGCATCCGCTCTGGGTCAAGGGTTTCGTGGACGCGCTCGGCTCCCAGCACTACTACACGGCCTCCTCCCAGGACGTCTCGAACCGGTTCGCTGCGAGCTCGCTCCTCTACGGTTCGCCGTTCCTGCTCCCGATCCCCGACCTCGAGCGGACCGAGCTGCTGCTGATCGTCGGCGCCAACCCGCTCGTCTCGCACGGTTCGGTGATGTGCGCGCCACGGATCAAGGACCAGCTCAACGCGATCACCGGCCGCGGCGGCCGCGTCGTCGTCGTCGACCCACGCCGGTCGGAGACCGCCCGGGAGTTCGAGCACCTGCCGATCCGCCCCGATTCGGACGCCCTGCTGCTCCTCTCCCTGCTTCAGGTCGTCTTCGACGAGGGTCTCGAGGACGGCGCTGCTCTCGCCGGCGCAGTCGGCGCCGACGACCTCCGCGAACTGGTCGCGCCGTTCACGCCGGCCGCGACCGCGACCGCGACCGGCGCCGATCCCGAGCGGGTCGCGGCGCTCGCCCGCGACATCGCCGCCGCCGACGGTGCCGCGATCTACGGGCGCACCGGCTCCTGCCTCGGGCGCAACGGGACGCTCGTCTCGTTCCTCCTCGACGCCCTTGCGCTCGCGACCGGCAACCTCGACGCCGCCGGCGGCTCGATGTTCGGGAAGGCGGCGATCCCCTTCGAGCGGATCGCCGAGTTGATCGGCGCCGGCGACTACGGCAAGCGCCGCTCGCGGGTCGGCGGATTCCCGGAGGTGCTCGGCGCGATGCCGGCGACGCTGATGGCGAAGGAGATCACGACTCCCGGCGAGGGCCGGATGCGGGCCCTGTTCGTCTCCGCCGGCAACCCGGTCCTCAGCGTCCCCAACGGCGCCGAGCTGGCGGCGGCGATGCGCGAGCTCGAGCTCAGCGTCGCGATCGACATCTACATGAGCGACACCGCCCAGCTCGCCGACTACGTGCTGCCGGCGACGACGTTCCTCGAGCGCGAGGATCTGCCGCTGCCGTTCCTGTCGCTGTTCACGAAGCCCTACATCAACATGACCGAGGCGGTGGTCGAGCCGGCCGGCGAGGCGCGCCAGGAGTGGGAGATCATCGAGGAGATCGCCGAGCGGATCGGCATCGTGCCGCAGAGCGTCGCGGCGGCCCGCTGGCTCGGCCGCCTCGGCCTGAAGCTGACCCCGCGGCAGCTCGTCGACCTGCTGCTCCGGGCCGGCTCCGAGGGCGACCGCTTCGGCCTCCGCCGCGATGGCCTCAGCGTCGGCAGGCTCGCCGACTCGCCGCACGGCGTCGTCCTCGCCGACCACCTCGAGGAAGGGGTCCTGGCCGGGAAGATCCGCCACCGCGACAAGCGGGTCCGGCTCTGCCCGGCGGAGATCGCCGATGAGGTCGGCAGGCTCACCCTCGACGAAGGCCACGGCGGCGACTATCCGCTCCGGCTGATCGGCCTTCGCGAGCTCCGTTCCCACAACTCGTGGATGCACAACTCCGAGAAGCTGATGGCCGGTGACCGCGTCCATCGGGCCCGGATCAACCCGGCCGACGCGGCGGCGGCCGGGATCGGCGACGGCGACCGGGTCCGGATCAGATCCTCCCACGGGGAGATCGAGATCGAGGCGCGGGTCACCGACGAGGTGATCTCCGGCACGGTCGCCGTCCCGCACGGATGGGGGCACGACGGCGGCTGGGAGACGGCGAACGCGGCCGGCGGCGCCAACGTCAACCTGCTGATGTCGTCCCGACCGGAGGACCTCGAGCGGCTCGCCGGGATGGCCCACCTGAACGGGGTCCCGGTTCGGATCGCGCCCGTCGCCGAGCCTGTCGCGTCGCTGTGAAAAGGTGCGGGAGCGATACGGCGGCCAAGCGCGAGGAGGTCTGAGTTGCAGCTCGGGATGATCGGATTGGGGCGGATGGGGGCGAACCTCGTCCGCCGGCTGATGAGGGACGGCCACGAATGCGTCGTCTATGACGTCAGCGCCGACGCGATCGAGGCGCTTGCCGGCGAGGGCGCGACGCCGGCCGCATCGCTCGCCGAGCTGGTCGAGAAGCTCGCGCCGCCGCGCGCCGCCTGGATCATGGTTCCGGCCGGCTACGTGCAGGACACGCTCGACGAGCTCACCGGCCTGATGGAGTCGGGGGACGCGATCATCGACGGCGGCAACAGCTACTACCGCGACGACATCGATCGCGCCGCGGCGCTCGCCCCGGAGGGGATCGACTACCTCGACGTCGGGACCAGCGGCGGCGTCTTCGGCCTCGATCGCGGCTTCTGCCTGATGATCGGCGGGCCC
>DATMCB010000071.1:0-4690 GCA_035558835.1 Solirubrobacterales bacterium | reverse complement strand
CGCGGGCGGGAGCGATTCAGCGTGCGATCGATCACACGCGATCGATCTCCTCGATGAGGATCGCCGTCAGGAACCCATCCGGGGCCGCGACTACCTTGATGAGTCCGATGGAAGCGTCCCGCAAGAACCCGTTCGATCCCGCCTCCCAGCTGCCGCTGGACGGCTCCTCATCGGTCCGAGCGCTCGGCGATCGGATCGTAATCGAGGATCTGACCGTCGCCGACGAGCGTGCCGCGAAGGTCGTCCGCGAGCGCACCGAGGCCGGCACGCCCGCCGCCGACACGGTCGTCAAGGCGATCGAGATCGGTACCCGGGTTATCGACTCCGAGGGGACTGCGACCAACGTCGATTACGTCCAGCGCGCTTTCGAGACGCACGTCGGCAAGCTCGGCGAGGAGCTCAGCGGCACGCTCGAGGATGGGAGCGCCGAGATCGCCCAGCACATCGCCGAGCGGTTCGACGTCGAGCGCACCGACTCGGTCCAGGGTGAGATCAAGGCGATGCTGGGGACGGCGATCCAGCATCAGCAGCAGGAGCTGCAGAGAATGCTCACCGCGGAGGACGCGAGCAACCCGCTCGTCGCCGTTCAGATCAGGTCGGCCAAGACGATGCTCGAGGCCGAGGAGCGCCATCGCAAGGAGCTCGCTGCGCTCCGCGAGAGCAACAGCAAGGAGAACCGGGCGCTCCACGCCCAGGTCCGCGAACTGACCGAGCGGATCAGCGTCCAGCTCGAGCGCAACGAGGGCGACCAGCGCGTCGCCGACGCCGAGGAGGCGGGTACCCGCAAGGGGTTCAGCTTCGAGGAGGACGTCTACGAGGCCGTCTCCGAGATCGCCGTTGCGCGCGGCGACTGCGCCACTCACACCGGCGCCGAGTCGGCCGAGGGGGGCGGCAAGAAGGGCGACGTGCTCGTCGAGCTCGGCGCCGCCTCGGGTCCCGCCAGCGGCCGGGTCGTGTTCGAGGTCAAGGACAGGAAGCTCTCGAAGAAGGAGGCCTGGGCAGAGCTCGACGCCGCGATGGAGGTCCGTGCGGCCGCCTTCGGCGTGCTGGTCGTAGCCGGCGAGGACCGGGTGCCGTCGGGACGCGAGCAGCTGCACGAATACGGCGGCAACAAGATGATCGTCGCGGTCGATCGCGAAGAGCCCGATTCGCTCGCGCTCGCCACCGCCTACCGGCTCGCCGCTGCGAGGGTGGCGATGACCCGCGAGCGGGATCTCACGGTGGACGCGGCAGAGGTCCGCTCGGTCGCCGAGGACGCCGTCGTCTGCCTGAAGCAGGCGCAGGCGATCCGCTCGACCCTGACCGGCATCAAGACCTCCTCCGACAATGCGCGGAAGGGTCTCGACGCGATGGTCAAGGCCGTTGCCGAGAAGCTCGAGCGGGTCGACGCCCTGGTCGCCGAGGCCGACGACGCCGCCTCGCCCGAAGCCTGATCAGACCCGCTGGAGCACGCCCGGGTCGAGCTGATCCGGCGTGGTGAAGCCGGACAGGGCGACGGTCAGATCGAGCTCGGCCAGCGTCCAGCGAAGGATCTTCTCGACGCCGTCGGGCCCCTCGAGCGCCATTCCCCACAGGTAGGGTCGCCCGATCAGGACCGCGTCGGCGCCGAGCGCCAGCGCCTTGAACGCATCGGCACCGGACCGGATGCCGCTGTCGAACAGGACGGTCAGATCGTCGCCGACCGCGGCGACCACGGGAGGCAGCGCGTCGAGTGAGGCGATCGCGCCGTCGACCTGGCGGCCACCGTGGTTGGAGACGACGACTCCGTCGACGCCGCGCTCGCGGGCCTCGCGGGCGTCGTCGGGATGGAGGATGCCCTTGAGGAGGATCGGCATCGACGTCCGGGCCCGCAGCCAGTCGAGGTCGTCCCAGGTCAGGCTCGGGTTCCCGAAGACGCCTATGAACTTGCCGATCGCGGGGCCGGCGTCCTCCTCGGGCGGCCGCTCGAGGCCCTCGCGGAAGACCGGGTCGGAGAAGAAGTTGGCGAGGCCGATTCCCTCGATCGCCGGCAGATAGGCGTTCTGGAGGTCCCGCGGCTTCCAGCCGGGGAACGCGTTGTCGACGGTGACCATGATCGCCTCGTAGCCGGCGGCCTCGGCCCGGCTCACGAGGCTCTCGCACAGCTCCGGGTCGTTCGGCCAGTAGAGCTGGAACATCCGCGGCGAGTCCCCGAGCTGCTCGGCGACCGCCTCGATCGTGTGCCCGGAGACGGTCCCGACCGTGACCGGCACGCCCACGCGCCCGGCACCATCGGCGCTCGCGAGCTCGCCGTCGGGGTGAACGATCATCTGCGCGCCGACCGGCGCGAGCGCGAGCGGCGCCGGCCACTCGCGGCCGAACGGGCTGACGCGGAGGTCCCGCACCGCGATGTCGCGCAGCATCCGCGGAACGATCCGCCAGGCATCGAGCGCCGCGCGGTTCGCCCGCTCGGAGCCGCCGGTTCCGGCCGGGCCGAACACGTAACCGGCCGCGCGATCGTCGAGTGCCGCGGCCGCCGCGGCCTCGAGGTCACGCCAGTCGACCGGGAGGCTCGGAAGCTCGCCGCCGGCGCCGGCGAGGTAGATCGAGCGGTAGTGGTCGCCGAACTGCTCGCGGGGAGGTTCCGGCGTCATCTATCTAGGGCAGAAGCAGGTCGTTCTGGGCGCTCGGGCGCTCCGGACCGACCTTCATCGTGCCCGGCGCGATCGTCGGCACGCTCGGCTCGATCGTGTACTCGCCTGTCTTCAGCTCGAGCTGGAGGCGGCCGATGCCGCCGGCCGGGATCTCGTCGATCTCGCCGTCGTTGGGGCCGCTGAAGTCGAGGCCGACGACGTCGCTCGTCTGGTTGGAGATCGTGAACGTCGCAAGGCCGGCGCCGATCCGGCCCGGGACGACCGTGACCTTGCGGTTGTCGACCTTGCCGCTCAACTCGACCGTCGCGGCCGGGCGCGGGTCGTTCGGAAACTCCTCGGCACCACAACCGGCGACGAGGATGGCAGCGACGAACAGCCCTGCTACGGCGCATCTACCTCTCATCCGCGCATGAATCTACCCGAAGGGCCGGCGATCGTCGCCGGGCCGGGCTCAGTCGCCGAGGGCCTCGACCGTGGCCTCGGTCCCGTCGCCGACCATGACGGTCGCGCCATCCTCGGCCTCGCGGCGGAGGATGGCGAGCGCAAGCGGCCCTTCGGCCGGCGAGATCACGGCGGTGCCGACGGTCCCCACCTCGCGTTCGCCGGCGACGACAGGATCACCGGCGGCGAGCGGCTCGCCCGAGCGGAGCCGGCGCAGGTACCGGTTCGGCTTGCCCTTGTAATGGAGGCGCGCGACCGTCTCCTGGCCGATGTAGCAGCCCTTCGTGAAGCTGACCGCGCGGTCGTTGATCCCGGCCTCGGCGGGCATCGTCTGCTCGGTGATCTCGTGTCCGACCCGGGGGCGACCGGCCTCTACCCGGGCGATCTCCGCGGCGGCCTCGCCGATCGGTTGCGCTCCCGCGCTCTGCAGGAACTCGCGAACCGGATCGACTCCTTCGCCGGGAACGAGCAGGTCGGCTCCGAGGTCGGTGGCGATCGCCCGGCAGCCGACCCCGGCGACGAACACCTCGCGGTGGGAGCCCTCGGGGGCGAGCGGGACGTCGCCGAGCAGCTTCGCGGACAGAGGGCCGATCAGCGACAGCAGCGCCCTGCCGTCCCCGTCGGCCTCGACGGTCGCGTCGCGGCCGACGTTGTAGGTGCCGAGGTGGCCGAGGAGCACGTCCGCAGTCTCGGGCTCGGTGTCGATCAGGAACTCGTCCGCGTCGAGGCGGAGGACCCTCATGTCGGCGCGGATCTTCCCCTTGCGATCGAGCAGCGCCGCGTAGCAGCCGCTGCCCGGCTCGAGTGCCTCGACGTCGTTCGTGAGCTGTCCCTGCAGGAACTCGGCGGCCTCGGCGCCACGGACGACGATCCGCGCACGGCCGGATCGATCGAGGAGGCCCGCCTCCTCGCGGAGCGCCCGGTACTGGGCGTCGATCTCGAGCGTCGCCTCCATCGGCGCCGATTGTAGGGAGGGGGTTCACGGCACCCGCGGCATGTCTCGTTCGACCCCGCGGCGCGTTCCAGGGTTTTGATCTGTCAAACTTTTCTCGATGGCGGTCCAAAACAACTTCGCGGGGCTTTGATCGATGCCTGGGCGCGTCGGCACGCCGGGCAGCCACGGTCGCGATCGCCGCGCGAGCGGGGCGGAGGCCGTCGAGGACTATGCGAAGGCCATCCACGCGCTCGCCGAACGCGAGCCGGGGCCGGTCGGGACCAGTGCCCTCGCCGAGCGGCTCGGCGTCTCGCCGGGAACGGTGACGGCGATGGTCAAGCGGATGTCCGAGCTCGGGCTGGTCAGCTACGAGCCCTACCGGGGGGTCGAGCTGACGGCGCCGGGGGAGCGGATGGCCCTCGAGGTGATCCGCCATCACCGGCTGATCGAATCGTTCCTCGCCGAGGCGCTCGGGATGCCGTGGGATCGGGTCCACGACGAGGCCGAGGTGCTCGAGCACTACATCAGCGAGGAGCTCGAGGAGCGGATCGCGACCGCGCTCGGGGACCCCGACCGCGACCCGCATGGCGATCCGATTCCCGATCGCGACCTGACGATCACCGATCCGGTTCCGGGGGTGCCGCTGCTCGAGCTCGAGATCGGAAGCGGTGGCAGGTTCTCGCGGGTCTCCGACGGGCGCCCG
>DATMCB010000070.1:0-2306 GCA_035558835.1 Solirubrobacterales bacterium | reverse complement strand
CGGGCGCCGGCCTCGTTGTGGGCGGCGTCGGCGATCGCCGGCGGATCGCCGTCGAGCATCTCCGCCCGGCCCGGCAGCGCCGCATGGGCCAGCCCGGCGGCGATCGCCGCGTCGGCGAGCGGCCCGGTGATGGTGGCGGCGAGGGCGGCGGCGACGGCCGCGTTCCGCTCCAGGTAGGGCGCCATCGGCCCGGGCAGCGCATCGCCGGGCAGCGGCGGGGCAACGATCAGCTCGGCGCCCCGCTCGGCGGCGACCCGGCGCGCGTAGGCGGCGATCTCCGGATCGAGGCGGCCGGTCACGAGGGTCGTCTCTTCGTGCAGCACCGCGAGCTTCTCGCGCGCGATGTCGAGCTCGGTCGGCCCCAGGAACTGGACGTGGTCGAGGCCGACCGAGGTGAGCGCCGTCGCGGTCGAGTCGATCACGTTGGTCGCGTCGAGGCGGCCGCCGAGCCCGGCCTCGATCACGGCGACGTCGACGCCCGCATCGGCGAAGGCCGTGAACGAGACAGCGATGGCGGCCTCGAACTGGGTGATCCGCTCGCCCTCGCCGAAGCCCGGCTCGACGGCCGCGATCGCGTCCGCGACCCGCGCGGTCGCGGCGGCGAAAGCGGCCGGGGCGATCTCGGCGCCGTCGATCCGGGTTCGCTCCGCCCAGCGCCAGACGTGCGGGGAGATGCAGGCGCCGACGACGTGGCCGGCGCGGCGGAGCAGCGCCGCCGTCATCGTCGTCACCGACGACTTGCCGTTGGTCCCGACGACGTGGAGCGTCCGGTAACGGCGCTGCGGCTCGCCGAGAGCGGCGCAGAGCGCCCGCATCCGCTCGAGGCCGAAGCGCCAGCCGACCGGCTCGAGCCCGGCCAGGAATCGCTCCGGGTCGGTCAGCCGAGCTCCTCGAGCTCGGCGCGGTAGCGCTCGAGCTTGTCGCGCTCACCGTCGACGACGTCGACCGGGGCGTTGGCGACGAACTTCTCGTTACCCAGCTTGCCCTCCGCCCGCGCGACCTCGCCGCGAAGCCGCTCCCGCTGCTCCTCGATCCGCGCCGCGACCGAGTCCGGATCGAGATGATCGGAGGGGAGGATCTCGATCGTTCCGACGCTTGCGACCGCGTCGCCGCCGCGATCGCCGTCGCCGTCCAGCTCGAGCCGGGCGAGCCGGGCGACGAGCGGGTGGACGGGTGCGCCGGCGCGGGCGCTGAGCGGCGAGCCGGGCGCGACCCCGGCGAGCTCGCGCCAGCGCCGCAGGGCGCGGGTAAGCTCGATCGCCGCGGCGACCTCGGCCTCGGCCTCGGGGTCGAACCGGCTCCGGTCGGCCTCCGGCCACGGGGCGACGATCAGCTCGGTCTCGCGGGCCGGCATGTAGCTCCAGATCTCCTCGGTGACGAACGGCATCAGCGGGTGGGCGATCGCGAGCGTCCGCCCGAGCACGTGGAGGAGGTTCTCGGCGGCGCTGTGATCGCCCACCTCGGGCCCGTCGTAGAGGCGCGGCTTGACGATCTCGAGGTACCAGTCGCAGAGCTCGGAGTAGACGAACCGGTAGAGCTCGAGCGCGGCGTGGGCGAAGTCGTACTCGTCGATCCGCGCGCCGACCAGCTCCGCGGTCCGCTCGAGCCGCGAGAGGATCCAGCGATCCTCGACGGCGTCGGTGGCTGGCGCCGGGGTGGCGTCGCCGGCGTTGAGCAGGATCAGCCGCGACGCGTTCCAGAGCTTGTTGGCGAGATCGCGTCCCTGCTGGACCTTCGCCTCCGAGAAGCGCACGTCCTGGCTCGACGACATCGCAAGCAGGCCGAAGCGGAGGGCGTCGGCGCCGTGGGAGTCGATCAGCTCGAGGGGGTCGATGCCGGTGCCGAGGCTCTTCGACATCCGCCGCCCGTCCGGAGCCTGGATGACCGAGTGGATGTAGACGTCGGTGAACGGGATCTCGTCGAGGAACTCGATCCCGGACATGATCATCCGGGCGACCCAGAGGTAGATGATGTCGCGGGCCGTCGAGAGCACGTCGGTCGGGTAGAAGGCGCGCAGCTCCGGGGTGTCCTCGGGCCAGCCGAGCGCCGCGAACGGCCAGAGCGCCGAGCTGAACCAGGTGTCGAGGACGTCCTCGTCGCGGCGCAGCGCGCCGCCGCACGACTCGCACTCGTCGCGGTCGGGCTCGCGCTCGGCGACGATCGTCGTCTCGCAGCGGTCGCAGTACCAGACCGGGAGCTGATGCCCCCACCAGAGCTGCCGGGAGACGCACCAGGGGCGGATGTTCTCCATCCAGTCGCGGTAGACCCTGCCCCATCGCTCCGGGGTGAACGTGATCGCGCCGTCG
>DATMCB010000069.1:0-2321 GCA_035558835.1 Solirubrobacterales bacterium | reverse complement strand
CTCGCGTTCGGCAAGACCGCCGACGAGGTCCGCGCCGAGGGCGTTCCCGAGCGCCTCGTTCCCCACAAGACGTTCGAGGGGAACCGGCCGACGAACGTCCTGATGGCCGAGCGCCTCGACCCGGCGACGCTAGGCAAGCTCGTCGCCCTCTACGAGCACAGCGTCTTCACGCAGGGCACCGTCTGGGGGATCGACTCCTTCGATCAGTGGGGCGTCGAGCTCGGCAAGACGCTCGCGAAGCGGATCGTCCCCGAGCTGCAGTCTCGCGAGGAGCCCGACCTCGGCCACGACAGCTCCACGAACGCGCTGATCCGCGCCTACCGCGAGCGCCGCGGCTAGATGGTCTAGAGGACGTTCGTCAGCGGACGAGCAGCGCCGCGCCGAGCGCGCCGCCGAAATCGCCGAGCGCGGCGACCCGGAACTCGGGCGGGAAGTCGCGCACGAAGAGGCTCTTCTCCATGTGGCGGCGGATGTCGGGGCCGAGGCGCTCGCCGAAACGGACGCCGAGGCCGCCGCCGAGGATCACGATCTCGGGGTCGATCAGGTTGACCGCCGAGGCGATCCCGGCCCCGAGCGCCTTGACGGCCCGGTCGATCAGGTGCTCGGCCATCTGGTCGCCGTGATCGAGCGCGCGTTCCCAGATCCCGCTCGTCAGGCGCGGCTTGCCGTGCTTGGCCATCAGCTTGAAGAGATCGGTGTGCTCGCCGTCCTCGACTCGGCGACGCGCCTCCGACTCCATCGCCGAGCGGCCGGCGTAGGCCTCCATGCAGCCGTGGTTGCCGCACGGGCAGCGGGCGCCGTCGCGCTTGACGACCATGTGGCCGATCTCGCCGGCGGCGCCGCGGCCGTGCCAGGGCTTGCCGTCGAGGATCAGCCCGCCGCCGACGCCGGTCCCCCAGAAGACGCCGAGGACCGACGCGTGCCCGTGCCCGGCACCGAGCTCGTATTCGGCGGTCGTCGCGACGCCGACGTCGTTGCCGACCGCTACCCGCGTCCCGAGCGCCTCGGCGAGCTTGGTGCCGAGTGGGTAGCTGTCGGTCCAGGCGGGGAGGTTCTTGGCATTCGCGACCGCACCGGTCGCGATGTCGACCTCCCCGGGAGAGCCGACGCCGACGCCGCGCAGCGCGGAGGGCTCGACCTCCGCGGCTTCGGCGGCCTCGCGGATCGCCGACTCCATTGCCGCGGTGACCGCATCGGGTCCACCTTCGTGCGGCGTCGGGCTTCGCGACTGGCCGATCACCTCGTTGTCGGCGTCGACGACGATCGCCTGGATCTTCGTTCCCCCGAGGTCGATCCCGCCCCGCTTCGTGCTCCGCCGGATCGGTGTCAATTCGCGCCCTCTCTGTCGTCGCCGTGGAAGTCCGGCGCCGAGACTATCCGGGCGGCTTGGTCCGGTGGTCCCCCGCGCACGCGGGGCCTCGGAATCGGCCATCAAGCCGCGCCGTTATGGTCACGGGCGGTTTGGAACCCGCCGGCCTTCGCAGCAGCAGATGAGCGACAGCTTCATCGGCGTCGACGTCGGCGGGACGAAGGTGGCGGTCGCCGTGCTCGGGGACGGCGAGCTCAGCCACCGCGGCATTCAGCCGACCGACGCGACCGACGGCGACGCGCTGATCGACGAGATCTGCACGTTCGTCGAGTCCGTTCGCGGCGACGACGCCCGCGCCGTCGGCGTCGGCGTCCCTTCCGTGATCGACTTCGACTCCGGGCGGATCCGCGCCTCCGTGAACGTTCCCCTGGCCGACGTTCCACTGCGCGACATCCTCTCCGAGCGCCTCGGGCTTCCCGTCTTCGTCGACAACGACGCGAACGCCGCCGCGCTCGCCGAGGCCTGCGAGAACGGCGAGGTCGTCGTCGCCAACCTGGTCATGCTCACGGTCGGGACCGGGGTCGGCGGCGGGATCGTCGTCAACGGGCGCCTCTACCGGGGCGCGAGCGGCGCCGCGGCCGAGCTCGGTCACACGATCGTCGCGACGGGCCTCGACGACGGCGCCCCCGAGCCCGACCGGTTCCCGCAGCCGGGATCGCTGGAGTCGCTGGCGGCCGGGCGTGCCCTCGACCGCCTCGCCGAGGCGGCGGCCGCCAGTCGCCCCGACTCGACGCTGGGCCGCCTGCACGCCGCGGGCGACGAGATCACCGGCCACCAAGCCGTCGAGGCGGCGAAAGCCGGCGACGAGGTCGCGGTGGACCTGCTCCGCGTTCTCGGCGAGCGGCTCGGGATCGGCATCGCGAACGTGGTCAACTCGTTCGATCCCGACGTCGTCGCGATCGGCGGCGGCGTCTCGACCGCGGGCGAGCTCCTGCTCGAGCCGGCGCGGCGG
>DATMCB010000068.1:0-2077 GCA_035558835.1 Solirubrobacterales bacterium | reverse complement strand
CGACCTGCCGAAGTATGGGACGAACCCGCCGACCTCGGGCGACCACTACCCGGTCCCGCTGGCGGACGGCGCCTTCCTCGACTATCCGAGCCCGGGCACCTTCGTTCACTCGCTCGAGCACGGGCGGATCATCATCATGTACAGCCCCGACCTCTCCGAGGAGGACCAGCTCGCGCTGAAGGGCGTCTTCGACGCCGATCGCCCCGGCGTCGACCTCTTCCCGAACCCGGACATGCCGTACGAGGTCGCGACGACTGCGTGGACGCAGCTGATGGGCTGCAAGACCTTCGAGGGCGACGCGACGCTGGACGCGATTCGCGACTTCCGCGACGCCTACCGGGGCCGCGGCCCCGAGGCCATCCCTTTCTAGATGCCGATTCCTGGGTGATCTGACCCAGGCGGTAGTAACGGACCGGGGCGGTGTTTCGGTCTGTTAGACCTACACGCAGCCCCTCTGGGATGACTCGACGCCGCCGCACCCTCCTTCTCACCCTTCCGATCGCCGCCCTCGCGGGTGTCCTCGTCTGGGCGGTCGCACCGGCGCTCTCGACCCAGCCGTTCCGGCCGGCCGCGGTCGACTTCAGCCAGCCGCTGCCGGGCGCGAAGAAGCTGCGGGCGGCGACGCCGCGGGCCGTCGAGCGTGCCGCGGGTCGCGGCGGTTACGGCGCCGATGGCCCGGTGCTCTACCGGACCGAGCCGATCACCGCCCCCCACCGGTTCGACCTCGTCGGGATCGCCGGCCAGATGCACGCCTTCGAGTTCCGCGCCCGCGAGGGTGGCGGTGACTGGTCGCGCTGGGTCGAGACCGACAACGGCGACCCCGTCTACACGGGCGGCAGCGACGAGGTCCAGATCCGCAGCCGAAACCGCCCGATCCGCGGCGAGCTCCACTACGTCAACGTCAGCGGCGACACGAGCTTCGCCGGCGGTCTTCTCAACGGCCTCCGCGGCGCCGTCAACTCGGCCGTCGTGACGCTCGCCTCGGCCGGGATCCCCGAGGCGACCGCGGCGACGCGCGAGCCGGACTGGATCACCCGCCGCGAGTGGGGCGCGAAGCAGAAGCCCGGCGGCTGCGAGCCGCGGACGCGGCCGGAGATGGGGCGGATCAAGGCCGGCGTCATCCATCACACGGTCAGCACCAACCGCTACTCGGAGGCGGAGGCGCCGGGGATCGTCCTCGGGATCTGCCGCTTCCACCGCAACGGCAACGGCTGGAACGACATCGGCTACAACGCGCTCGTCGACCGCTTCGGCAACATCTACCAGGGCCGCGCCGGCGGCATGGCCCGGCCGGTGGTCGGCGCCCAGGCCGAGGGGGTGAACGCGCAGACGACAGGCGTCGCGGCGATCGGAGACTTCACCCGCAAGAAGCCGTCGCGGAAGCTGCAGCGCGGCCTGATCCGCTACCTCTCCTGGAAGCTCGGCCTGGCCGGCGTCCCCGGCCGCGGCAGCACGCACCTGCTGTCGACCGGCGGCCCGAGCCAGCGGACTCCGAAGGGCCAGCGGGTCAAGGTGAAGACGATCATCTACCACGGCGTCACCAACTACACCGCCTGCGCCGGAGCCGCCCTCAACCGGCTCGTCCCGAAGATCCGCCGCAAGGTCGCTCACAAGATCGACTAGCCGGCGCGTGCGGCGTGCATCACTGCGCTACCGCCGGTAGAGCGGGAAGAAGCCGTCGTCCTCGCGACCGGCGCTGAGCTCGGCGTAGGCGGCCGGATCGCAGATCAGCTCGTGGGTCCGGAAGGGCAGCTCGGTGTTGGCGAAGCCGCGCTTGAACTCCTCGAGGCCGTCGCCGGGCTTGACGCCGCCGCCGAGGTTCAGCGGCAGCCCGCGCTCCTCGGCGAGCTCGGTGGCGGCGATGATCAGGTTCTTCGAAGGGGCACGGCGGCGGTGCGCATCAGCGGTGCCGGAGAGGTAGTAGTGGAGGAAGCCGTCGCTGCGGGCCACGAGCGCAGCGGCGGCGCATCCGCCTTCCGGCGCGGTGGCCGTGATCAGCCAGCTCAGCGGCGAGGCGAGCAGCGTTCGAAAGTAGTCGGCGTCGAAGAAGTAGTGCTCGGCGGCGTCGACCGCCCGC
>DATMCB010000067.1:0-6095 GCA_035558835.1 Solirubrobacterales bacterium | reverse complement strand
CCGGAGGCGAGGGCGCTCTGCTGCTGGCCCAGCACGGAGATCTGCTCCTTGACCGCGGCGTAGTAGTCGGAGAGCGAGCCGTCCGGGTCATCGGGCTTGCCGAGCGCCTGGAGGCCCTTCAGTGTCTGCTTGGTGATGTCCTCCTGCTGCTGAAGCGCGGTCGAGCTTCCGGACCCGTCCGAGGTCAGGTTCGCGATCGCCGCGTTCGCCTCCGCGCAGCGCGCGTCGGCGGCGGTGATGAACTCGTCCTTCGAGACCCCGCCGGCGCCGGTCGTGGTCGAAGACGTCACCGACGACGTCGTCGCATCGTCACCGCCGCAGCCGGCGCTCCAGATGGCGATCACGCCGATGGCCGCGACAGCCAGCCTGGCCGTCATCCCTCTCATCGCCCCGCAGGTTAGCGACCCACCCGCCCCGCCAAGCGCACCTCTGGACGGATGTCCGACGCTTCCCAGGAGCCGACCTTCTACGAGCGCCGAAGGGCCGCCCCCCAGCGAGAGCTGCGGGCCAGGGATTCGAACCCCGAATACCTGTTCCAGAGACAGGCGTGTTGCCATTACACCAGCCCGCAGAGCTGCCGGTCAGATTAGCTGGATGATTAGCTAGCCGAGATCGTCGAGGTCGGCGTCCGCATCGGCGAGCATCGCCCGCTCCTCGCCGAGCTCGCGGCCCGTCTCGATCAGCCGCCGGGCGGCCATGAGGTCCTCGGGACGGCCGATCGAAAGGGCCGCGACGAGCCGGTCGGAGCGCACGTACCAGGCCGACAGCTCGAGCGCTTCGGGGTCGCCGCGGAGGATGACCTCGTCCCACTCGGAGGCGCCGCCGACGTACTCGAGCGAGACCCAGTCGGAGAGGTCGCTGAAGAAGTAGGGGACGACCGTGTAGGGCTGCTTGTCGCCGAGCATGCCGCGGGCGGCGTGGCGGCCCTGCTGGAGAGCGACGTCCCAGTGCTCGAAGCGGACCCGGCCGCCGGGCAGCCCGCTCTCGTAGCTGCAGCAATCGCCGGCCGCGAAGACGTCCGGCACCGAGGTCTCGAGCCCGGAGTCGCAGTCGATCCCGTCGCCGACCTCGATGCCGGCCCGCGCGGCGAGCATCGTGTCGGGTCGGACCCCGGCGCCGACGACGACCGCGTCGCAGTCGATCGCGCGGCCGCTCTCGGTGAGAACCGTCTCGACCCGCTCGTCGCCCTCGAACGCTGCGACCGTCTCGCCGGTAACGATGTCGACGTCGTGGTCGGCCAGGAGGCGTTGCAGCCGCTCGCCGACCTCCTCGCCGAAGCTGCGGGCGAGGACCACGGGCTCGATCTCGACGATCGTGCAGCGCTTCCCGATCGCGGTCAGCGACGCCGCGACCTCGGCGCCGATGTAGCTGCCGCCGACGCAGACCACGTGCTCGGCGGCGGCGACGTCATCGCGGATCGCGTCGGAGCTTCCGAACGCGCGCAGGTAGTGGATGCCCTCGAGCTGGGCGCCGTCGACGCGGAGGATGTTGACCATCGCGCCCGTCGCCAGCAGCGCCTTACCGAAGCGGACCTCCTCCCCACCCTGGATCTTCGCCGTCCGCGCCTCCGGGTCGAGCGCGGTGACGCTCGTCCGGGTCAGCAGCTCGACGTCGTTCTCCCCGTACCAGTCGCGGGGATGGACGAGGGCTTCCTCGCGGGCGGCCTCGCCGCGGAGGTACTCCTTCGAGAGCGGGGGTCGATCGTAGGGCGGCTCCGGCTCGCGACCGACGAGCAGGATCGATCCGTCGGCGCCGCGCCGGCGCAACTCCGCAGCGCAGTGCGCCGATGCCACGCCGCCGCCGACGAGCAGGAAGTCGACCTCGCGGTCGGCCACCGGGTCAGTCGGGCTTCCGGTGGACCGTCGCCTGCTCGACGCCGAGGTATCTCGTCAGCTCCTCCTCGGCTGCGGGGTCGAGGACCGCGAGGACCTCGTCACCGGCCTGGAGGACGGTGTCCGGCGTCGGGACGAAGCCGGTGCCGTCGCGCATGACGCTGATCAGCAGGCTGCTCTTCGGCATGTTCAGCTCGTGCAGGGGGCTGCCGACGACCTGTGCGTCCTCGCCGATCAGCAGGTCGATGATCTCGATGTTCGCGTCGGCGAGGTCGAGCAGGTGGACGAGACCGTAGCGCGGCACCTGCCGCTCGATCAGGCGCAGGATCAGGTCCGTCGCCGAGACGTAGGGCTTGACGCCGAGCAGGTCGAAGTGCTGGCGGTTGCGCGGGTTGTTGACGCGGGCGATGACGCGATCGACGTCGTACTTGTCCTTCGCCACCTGGCAGATCAGCAGGTTGTCCTCGTCGTCGCCGGTGACGGCGATGACCATGTCGGCGCGGGCGATCCCGGCCCGCTCGAGGACCCAGAGCTCGGAGGCGTCCCCGTAGAGGACGCGGTGCTCGAGCTCCTGCTCGACGGTCAGGTATCGCTCGCGGTCGGCCTCGATCAGGGTCACCTCGTGGCCCTTGTCGATCAGCTCACGGGCGAGGTTCCAGCCGACCTTGCCGCCGCCGACGATCAGCATGTAATCGCCGCCCTCGCGCTCACCCATCCGGCTGGCCCTCCTTGCTCGCCGCGACCTCGCGGAGGTTCGTCTCGAGCATCTCGATCGCGGTCCGCGTCGGGCAGACCGTCGTCATCCCCTGGGTCGCGTACCACTCGGCCCGGTACGGGTCGAGGATCCGGGCGATCACCGTCTCGACGTTGAAGCGCCGCTGGGCGATCTGGGCGATGACGATGTTGGTGTTGTCGCCGTTCGTGGAGGCGACGAAGACGTCGGCCCGCTCGATCCCGGCCGTCGTCAGGGCGTCGATCTCGAGGCCGGTGCCGACCGTGAACTGGCCGCCCGCGTCCTCCCACGACGTGTCGAGCCCGAGCTCGAGGCGGGCGTGCGAGTCGGGGTCCTCGTCGAGGCAGGAGACCTCGTGGCCTTCGGCCAGCATCGCTCGCGCGACGGACGAGCCGACGCGCCCGGCTCCCACGATCAGGATCAGCATGCGGCGATCTTATTCACCGGGCGGAGCTGTCAGCAGGACCCGGCAGGGCGCATGCTTGAGGACGTACTCGCTGACCGGCCCGATCTCCGCGGGCTTCGCTCCGCGCACGCCGCCGAGGATCGCACCGCCGCGGACGAGGGTCGGCGGCTCGCCGCCGACGATGATCGCCTCGACGTCATGCTCACGCGCCCGCTCGACGATCGCGGCGCCGACGTCGCGGGCCAGCACGTAGCCGCTGTCGGCCTCGACCCCGGGGTACTCGTCGGCGATCTCTCGCGCCCGCGACAGCGCCCGCTCGGCGGCGCCGATCCGGTCGGCCGGGATCGGGCCCTCGAGCGGGACGGTCAGCGGCAGGTCGATCACGTAGAGCAGCTCCAGGCGCGGGTTGCTCTGCCCCTCGAGCGGGTTCGACTCCGCCAGGCGGCAGGCGGTCTGGACGATGTCGTCGTCGAGCTTGCTGGTTCCCAGGACCGGGACGAGGACGCTGTCGAGCTCGACGTCGGGCCGATGCTTGAGCAGCGCCTGCTCGGGGACCGTCACCCGCTCGGTCATCGGCAGCCCCTGGACGACCCGGCGGTAGACGAAGTAGGAGACGAGGCCGAAGACCATCCAGCCGCCACCGACCCAGAGCGCCGCGCTCTGGATGACGAAGATCGAGACGAACCCGGCACCGGTCAGGGCGATGCCGATCACCGCCGGGATCGGCACCGAGCCGCCGCGGACGCGGATCGACAGCGGCACCTCGTAGGGGCGGTCGCGCTCCGGCTCTCGGAAGCGGAGCCGGATCAGCGACGCGTGCGCGATCGAGATCGCCAGCGTCGCCCCGAACGCGAAGACCGCGGCGAGGAGCTCGATGTCGCCCGGCAGGACGAGGCCGACCGCGAACGCGGCGGCGATCAGGATCGCCACGTGCGGGGTCGATCGGCGGCCGCCGAGCTTGCCGAGCCAGCTCGGGATCTGGCGGTTGGTGGCGAGCACGTAGACGTGCCGGGAGAGACCGAGCATCGTCACGTTCGCGGCGAAGAACAGGATCAGCGGCGCGATCGCGACGACGGCCCATTTGAAGATGTCGGCCAGGATCGCCGGCTCGAAGGCGGTCGTGACGCCGAGCACGGGCGCGTCCTCGAACGTCGTCGCCAGCGCCGTGGTCGGGCCGTCGGGGCCGGCGACGACCGGCAGCGCCATCAGCGCGACGAACGACATTCCCACATAGATGAACGGGACGACGAGCGTTCCCGCGCGGAGGACGTGGCGGAGGTCGGCGCGGCGCCAGGCGAGATCGGGAGCGAGGTCGGACGAGGCCTCGATTCCGGCGACCGCCACCATCGAGATCACCAGGGCGGTGGCGAGGTTCTCGATGCTCGGCGCCCCGAAGGCGTCGAGCGAGTCGGTCAGAGCGCTCGGATCCCAGACGACGATCGCGCCGACGACGACGAGCAGGACCTGGAGCAGCAGGTCGGCGGCCGTCATCGCGACGAGCAGGCCCTGGCGGCGGCTGCCGGTGTAACCGATGATGTTGATCGCGGCGACGACAAGGACGACGGCGACCGCCACGATCGCCTCGCCGCTGCCGTCGGTGAACTCGCTCGAGATCGGGCCGAGGTAGTGCGGGACCGTGATCGCGGCGAGCGCGATCACGATCACGTAGTCGATCAGGATCGCCCAGCCGGCCACGAAGCTGACGAGCTCGTTGAACGCGTAGCGGGCGAGCGTGTTCGAGCCGCCGCGCTCGCCGTACATCGCCCCGCCCTCGACGTAAGTCATCGTCGTCACCACATAGATCAGCCCGGCGACCGCGAAGACGACCGGCGTCAGCGCCAGGGCGTTGTCGGCGACGACGCCCAGGGAGTAGTAGACCGAGAATGCGACCGCCGAGTGGGCCACCGCCCACAGCCACGGCACGCCGAAGAACCGCCGGCCGAGCGCCGGCCGGCCCATCCGCCGCTCCCTCATGCCCGGCCCCTCAAGCCGGGCGCCGCATCGCCAGGTAGAGCCGTCCCCCGCCGATCGCCGTGAAGATGACCCCGAGCAGGACGCCGAGCGAGGCCGGCCCGCCTCCCGCCGCCAGGGTCCGGACCACGATCAGGACCCCGAGCGCGAGGATCACCGACGAGAGAACCTTCGTTCCGCTCGAGCCGATCCGCTGCGGCGACGCCATCGGCGGCGATTGTAGTTGCCGTCCCGACGTTGCAGTCACCGCCGGGGGCGGCTTGCCGAAGCGGCTCAGGCGGCGACCGCGACGCCGATACCGGCCTGCTCCCCGTGCGGGTTCGCGGCGACGATGACGCGGCACGGGCGCTTGGCGAGCACGCCCTGAAGCGTCTTGCCGTACAGCGGCGTCCCGTTCCTGTAGGTGAGCTGCATGACGATCGCGACGGCCTTGATGTCGATCGCCTCCTCGATGATCGCCTTCGGCGCCTGCCCGGGCCGGACCCGCTGCACGTGGCCGGTCACGCGGGCGCCGGGAATCAGCTTCGCCCGCTCGATCTTCGACTGCGCCTTCTCCTGCTGGCGCGGCAGCGGCGCGTCGATCGGCAGGTGCGCGGGGACGTTGAGCAGCGAGAGGACGTGGATCTGGCGCCCCTTGCGGGCAGCGAGCCGGGCGGCGGTGCCGATCGTCTGCTCGGAGAAGGGATCGTCCTCGAACGGGACCAGGACCGACCGGTACTCGACCTCCTCGACGTCGAGCGGTTCCGGCAGCACGACGGTGACCGTCTCCTTGATCGGCAGGTTGTGCCGGCGCCGGTAGCCGAGGTAGACGAGCGAGCCGAAGATCATCCAGCCGAGCCCGATCGCCGCCGTGACCGGGTTCATGACCATCACCACGACCCATGCGGAGAAGGTTCCGAGGCCGCCGAACACGGCCGTGAGCGGGATCTCGACCCCGGCGACCCGCACGTTCCCCCTCGGCTTCCAGAGCCGCTCGCTGGTGTCGCGCCGCCGCATCCACAGCACCGAGACGTGCGCGACCGTGAACGAGAGCATCGCGCCGAACGAGTACATCGTCCCGAGGAAGTCGAGTTGCCCGGGGATGAGGACGACGATCGGGGCGACGCCGGCGAAGACGACCAGCGAAAGCCACGGTGTCTTGAAGCGCGGGTGG
>DATMCB010000066.1:0-3916 GCA_035558835.1 Solirubrobacterales bacterium | reverse complement strand
GATCATCCGCCCGCTGCCGGTGGGATGAAGATGACGCGATCGGCGTCGCGGGGCACCTCGCCGAACTCGCGGACGACGACCGCCTCGCGGTGGCCCGCCTCGCGGGTCGGCACCGCCGCCCACATGCCGAGGTCGAGTTGGCGCCGGAAGGCCTCGATCAGCCGGGCCTCGTCCTCAGCGAGCTCCGGATCGCCCTCCGCAAGGAGCTGGTCACCGTGTCCAGGCTTCATGCGGACGAGCTTCATGTGCCGATTATGGCAGCGGCGGAAGCGGCCGCCGCGAGGCGATCGCGAGCGCATCGACCGGTCCGGGGCCGCTGCCGACGTCGCGTAGGCCCATCGCAACGGCATCGGCGGCGCGCCGGCGCGCCTCGACGGCCGCATCGCGGAGCGGGAACCCGAGGGCGAGGAGCCCGGCGAGCGTCGAGCTGTGCGTGCAGCCGGAGCCGTGCGCCGCGCCGTCGGGGTGGATCGGTCCGGGGATCGGGAGCGGCTCGCCGCCGTCGTCGAGAAGGTCGGTCCCGTCGGCGTGGCCGCCGGTCACGATCACGGCGGCGGGACCGAGCGCGCGGATCCCGGCCGCCAGCTCCACCGCCGCGACGCCCTCGCCGGCGCCGAGCAGGGCCCGGGCCTCCGGGAGGTTCGGGGTGAGGACGCTCGCACGGGGCAGCAGCCGCTTGGCTAGCGCGCTCCGCGCCTCCTCGTCGAGGAGCCGGGCTCCGCTCTCGGAGACCATGACCGGGTCGATCACCACCGGCGCGTCGCCGACGGCGTCGAGCGCCGTCGCGACGGCCTCGATCGTCGCGATCGTCCCGAGCATCCCCACCTTGACCGCGTCGATGCCGATGTCCTCCGCGACCGCAGCGACCTGGGCGACGATGATCTCGGCCGGCACGGGATGAATCGCATCGACGCCGACCGTGCTCTGGGCGGTGATCGCGGTGATCGCCGTCGTCCCGTGGACGCCGACCGCCGCGAACGCCTTCAGGTCCGCCTGGATCCCGGCGCCGCCACCGGAGTCGGAGCCCGCGATCGCGAGCGCCACGGGTGTCCGTTCCGGGTCCACGGCAAGCGACTCTAGAGGCCTCAGACAGCCGGGTCGCGGGCCCTCCCCCGCTCCCCGTCCGGCGGCGTCAGGGCCGTTCGCGACCACCGCCCCGACCGCTCGCCGCGCACGTAGCCGTCGCGTTCGAGCCGCGCCAGCGCCACCAGCGTCGCCGTGAACCCGAGGCGGGCGGCGCCCGCGACCGCGTCGGCCGTCGCTGCGCCCGACTCGACCGCCGCCAGGGCCTGCACCCCCTCCTCCGTCAGCGGCGGCCCGCTCGGCGGCGCGATCGAGGCACCCGGGCCGAGGAGCTGGTCGAGGACGTCGCGGGCATCGCGGATCACCGCCGCCCCGTCGGCCAGCAGCCGGTTCGTTCCGCTCGACCGCCACGAGTTGACAGGGCCGGGGACCGCGCCCACTGTGCGGCCGGCTTCGACCGCCATCTCGGCGGTGATCAGCGATCCCGACCGCTCCGCCGCCTCGACGACGACGGTGACGCCGGCGAAGGCGGCCATCAGGCGGTTCCGGGCCGGGAACATCCAGCGGAAGGTCGGCGTCCCGGCGGGCAGCTCGGAGACCACCGCGCCGTTGCCGCGGATCCGCCCGTAGAGGCCGCGGGCCGACCGCGGGTAGGCCCGCTCCGCGCCCGGCCCGAGCACCGCGACGGTCGGGCCGCCGCCGGCCAGCGCTCCCTCGTGAGCGGCGCTGTCGATTCCCATCGCCATCCCGCTGACGACGACGATCCCGGCCGCGGCGAGGGTCCGCCCGAGCTCGAAGGCGACCTCGCGGCCGTAGGCGCCGGCGCGACGGGCGCCGACGATCGTCACGGCACGCTCCGGGTCGAGCGCCGTGATCAGCTCCCGGTCTCCGGTCCCCCAGAGCGCCCGCGGCCCGGCCGGACCGAGCGCGGCCTGCCCGGGCGGCAGACCGGCACGGTGCGTGCAGGTGGACCAGCCGCCGGGCCACGCCCCGCCCTCCTCCGCCCTCCGCGCCGCCGCCGCGGCTCGCTGCCGGTGATCGGTCGGGGCGACCGCGAGGGCGAGCGCCTCGTCGTCGAGTCCGAGCAGGTCGCGAGCACGCTCCCCCGCTCGCGCCCCGACCGACCTCTCGACGTGGGCGGCGAGATCGCCGAGCAGATACCCGCGGCGCAGGCAGTCGGCACAGGCCCCGCTCACGTGGAGTCCCGCCGGCGCAGCGAGAGCGCCTCGTCGACGTGGTCGATGCCGACCTTCGCGGACCCGGCGAGGTCGGCGCAGGTCCGGGCGACCTTGATCACCCTGGCCCAGCCGCGGCCGCTGAGACCGAGCTCGCGATGCCCGGCGATCAGGACGGAGCGGGCCGGACCGTCGAGCCCGGCGACGCCCTCGGCGATCTCGCGATCGCTCATCGTCGCGTTCGAGCGTCCCTCGCCGAGCCGGTCGCGCTGCACCTCGCGAGCGTCGAGGACCCGCGCGGCGACCGTCTCGGAGCTCTCTCCGGGGTCGCCGTCGAGCTCGTCTGCGGCCGGCTGCTCGACGGCGAGCGCGATGTCGACGCGGTCGGCGAGAGCACCGCTCAGCCGCGCCGAGTACGCGCGGGCGCGATCGGCCGTGCAGCTGCAGCGGGCGGAGTCCTCGCCATGGCCGCACGGGCACGGGTTCGCCGCCGCGAGGAGCTGAAAGCGGGCCGGGAACGTCAGCGCCGCCCGGGCCCGGGCGATGGTCACGACGCCGTCCTCGAGCGGCTGGCGGAGCGCCTCGAGGCTCGAGCGCCCGAACTCGCCGAGCTCGTCGAGAAAGAGCACGCCGCGATGGGCGAGGGTGATCTCCCCCGGCCGCGGCGGACTGCCGCCGCCGACCAGGCCGGCCGCCGAGATCGTGTGATGAGGTGCTCGAAACGGGCGCGGCGCCAGCGATCCGTCGGCGCACGGCCGTCCCGCAACGCTGGCGATCTTCGTCACCTCGATCGCCTCGCGCCGCGAGAGCGGCGGCAGGATCGACGGCAGCCTCCGCGCGGCGAGCGACTTGCCGGCCCCGGGCGGGCCGATCACGAGCGCGGCATGCCCGCCGGCCGCAGCCACCTCGAGCCCGCGCCTCAGCCCCGCCTGTCCCTTCAGGTCGGCGAGATCCGGCAGCCTCGGCGCCGGCGATCCAGCCGCAGGCGGATCGGCGACCGCAGGGATCTCTCCCGCCGCGATCGCCCGCAGGTCCGAGAGCGCTCCGACCGCGATGACGTCGAGGCCCTCGACGAGGCGCGCCTCGGCGGCGTTTCCTGCGGCGACCACGAACCGGTCGGCCTGCTCCCGCTCGGCCCGCTCGGCCATCGCCAGCACTCCCGGCAGGGGACGTATCGCCCCATCGAGCGCGAGCTCGCCGGCGAGCCAGCGGTCCGCGAGAGCAACGGCCGGGAGTTGCCCCGAGGCGGCCAGGATCGCTGCCGCGATCGCGAGGTCGAAGCCGGGCCCGGCCTTGCGGAGGTCGGCCGGCGCGAGATTCGCGGTGATCCGCTGCAGCGGGAACTCGAAGCCTGAGTTGACGAGCGCCGCGCGGACGCGCTCCCGCGACTCGCGGACGGCCGCATCGGGGAGGCCGACGATCGAGAACATCGGCAGGCCGCGGTTGATGTCGATCTCGACGTCGACCGGCACCGCCTCGACTCCTGCGATCGCAAATGTCCGGGTCCGGGCCAGCACCGCCGCGACGCTAGGCGGCCCGGCGATACGCGTGGTGTTGCGAATGCGCCGCTTCCGCGCGAGAGGGCGCCGACTTCGGTGCTTTCCCGCGGGCGTCACCGAATCGTCACGCTTGCGGCGCACCCCGGCACGCCGGATCTCCCATTGGGCACGCGCCTGCCGTCACCCTCGGGACATGCGACACCGAGGAGCGGGGCGATG
>DATMCB010000065.1:0-2818 GCA_035558835.1 Solirubrobacterales bacterium | reverse complement strand
GACCTCGGGACCGAGGATGGCGCGGCCGCGCCCGGCGTCGCGGACCAGCGCCCGGACCGCGACGCCGGGCGCGGCCGCGCCATCCTCGGTCCCGAGGTCGAGCTGTTCGTGGCCGACCTCGACGCCGCTCCGGACCTCAGCGCGTCGATGGACGGTGTATCCGTCGCCTACTTCCTCGTCCACATGCTCGGCAGCGGCCGCGACTACGCCCGTCGCGAGGTCGCCGCCGCCGAGACCTTCGCGAAGGCGGCGACCGCGGCGGGCGTCGAGCGGGTCGTCTACCTCGGGGGGCTCGGCCCCGATCACGGCGGCTCTCCGCACCTCGACAGCCGCCATCACACCGCCGAGGCGCTGCGCCGCTGGGGCCCGCCGCTGACCTACTTCCGGGCGGCGATGATCGTCGGCCCCCACAGCGAGTCCTACGAGCTGCTGCGCTCGATCGCCACCAGGCTTCCCGCCCTTCCCGAGCCGGACTGGCTGCGCTCGGCGACCCAGCCGATCGGGATCCGCGACGTCGTCGCCTACCTCCGCGAGGCGCCGCACGTGCCCGAGTCGGCCGGCCGCGAGATCCAGATCGGCGGCCCCGACGTCATGGAGCACCTCGACGTCATCGGCCGCTATGCCGAGGAGACCGGCCGGCGGCCCCCGCTGCGGGTGGCACTCCCGGACGCGATCGCAAGCCCCGGCGTCGTCTCGGCCGGGGCGGCGACCGTCACCTCGGGCTCGCCCGCCGTCGCAGCCGAGCTCAGCTTCGGGCTCCGCGACGACACCAGCGTCACCGACCCGGGCGGCGCCGCGCTGTTCGACATCGAGCCGGAGCCGCTCAACGTCGCCATCCAGCGTGCCCTTGCCGAGGAGGAGCGCGGCGATGGGTGAGGTCGTCTCCGAGTCGATCGAGATCGCGGCCCCGATCGAAACCGTCTGGGACGTCGTCATGGATCCGGAGCGGCTCGGCGAATGGGTGACGATCCACCGCTCGGTCGAGGACGTCCCTGCAGGGAAGCTCGTGACCGGAAGCCGCTTCCGGCAGAAGCTGCGCCTGAAGGGCGTCCCGCTCGAGGTCGAATGGGAGGTGACCGAATGCGCCGCGCCACGCCGCGCCCGATGGGCGGGGACGGCCGCCGCCGGGGCGAAGGCGCGGATCTCCTACGAGCTCGCCGAGAGCGACGGCGGGACCCGCTTCGATTACGAGAACGAGTTCGAGCTGCCGGCCGGGAAGGCCGGCAAGCTCGCCGCCCGCGCGTTCAACGCGGTGACCGGCGACCGCGAGGCGCGGCGCACGCTCGCCCGGCTCAAGGCCCTGCTGGAGAATGGTCGCCGATGATCGTTGAGGACACAACCCGCGCCCGCGTCCGGACCGCCGACGTCGGCGGCGGGATCGAGCTCGCCTACGAGACCTTCGGGGATCCCACCGACCCGACGATCCTGCTCGTGATGGGCCTCGGGATGCAGATGCTCGCCTGGGACGAGGACTTCTGCGAGCAGCTCGTCGGCCGCGGCTACCACGTCGTCCGCTTCGACAACCGCGACATCGGCCTCTCGACGAAGGTCGGCGGCGGCCCGCCGAACGTGATCGCAGGCGCGCTCGGGCTGACCGGCTCGGCGCGCTACACGCTCACCGAGATGGCGGCCGACGCGGCCGGCCTCCTCGACCGGCTCGGCGTCGACCGCGCCCACCTCGTCGGCGCCTCGATGGGCGGGATGATCGCCCAGACCCTCGCCGCCCGGCATCCCGAGCGGGTCGCATCGCTCTGCTCGATCATGTCCGGCCCGGGCGGGCGCCGGCCGAGCGTGATGCCGCGGCTCGGCGTGATGGGGACGCTGCTGGCGAAGCCACCGCAGGAGCGGGAGGCATACGCCGCCCACGTCGCGCGGCTCTTCACGCGGATCGGCTCACCCGGCTATCCGGCCGACTACGAGGCGCTCCGCGAGCGATCGCTGCTGATGTACGACCGCAGCTACTACCCGACCGGCACGGCCCGTCAGCTGATGGCGATCATGGCGTCGGGGGACCGGACGGCTGAGCTCAGCCGGATCCAGTGCCCGACGCTGGTCATCCACGGCAAGGCCGACAGGCTGATGCCGGCGAGCGCCGGCGAGACGGTCGCGGCGGCGATCCCCGGCGCCCGGATCGAGCTGATCGAGGGAATGGGCCACGACCTGCCGCGGCCGCTGTGGCCGCGGATCACCCGCTCGATCGCCGACAACGCCGCTCGCGCCAAGCCGGCACCGCAGGCCGCCGGCGCGCGCGCCTGAGCGCCGGCGCACCGACCGGATGCGGATCGCCCTGATCACCTGTGAGCGCCCGATCGGGCGCGACGACGACCTCGATTTCCTGGTCCCCGCGCTGAAGCGCCGCGGCGCCGCGATCGAGACGCCGGCCTGGAGCGACCCGGCGGTCGACTGGGCGTCGTTCGACGTGGCGATGCTGAGCTCGACCTGGGACTACTACGAGCGGCTCGGGGAATTCCGCGAATGGCTGCCCGCCGTCGCTGCGGCGACGGAGCTCGTCAACCCACCCGGGCTCGTCGAGTGGAACCTCGACAAGCGCTACCTGCTCGAGCTCGAGGCGGCCGGGATCCCGACGGTCCCGACAGTCTGGGCGGAGCCCGGCGCAATCGCCGAGGCGGCTGCCGAGATCGCCGAGATCGGCTGGGAGACCGTGGTCATCAAGCCGGTCATCGACCTCGGCGCCCGCAACCTCGTCCGCGTCGATGCCGGGCGCGTCGAGCAGATGCTCGCCGCCTTCGAGGTGCCGACGATGGCCCAGCCCTACCTGCCCTCGGTCGCCGCCGAAGGTGAGCTCAGCCTCGTCTAT
>DATMCB010000064.1:0-4555 GCA_035558835.1 Solirubrobacterales bacterium | reverse complement strand
AGGACGGCGAGAGCGGTCGGCCAGAGGCGCAGGACGGAAGCGAGCCGGCCGTTCACGCTGCCGCTCCCAGTGACTTCAGGGCAGCGGCCCTGGCGGCGACGAACGCCGGAGCGCTGATCGCGTCCGCCCGCGCCGCGGCCGGGGTCGTCGGGGCCTCGATCACGGCCGCGACGGCTGCCGGGCGCGGCGTCAGGATCGCTGCCCGGTCGGCCACGTAGAGGGCCTCCTCGACGTCATGGGTGACCAGCAGCGTGCTCCGGTGCTCGGATGCGAGCGTCGCCCGCAGCCAGGTCTGCAGCTCGCCGCGGGTGATCGCGTCGAGCGCCGCGAACGGCTCGTCGAGGAGCAGGACCGGGGTTCCGGCGAGCAGTGTCCGCGCGACCGCGACCCGCTGGCGCATCCCGCCCGAGAGCTCGCCGGGCAGGGCGTCGGCGAAGCCGGAGAGGCCGAGGCGGTCCAGCATCGCAGCGGCCAGCCGCCTGCTCTCGCGGCGATCGCCCCCGGCCAGCCGCAACGCGACGGCGGCGTTGTCGGCAGCTCGCTTCCAGGGCAGCAGCATGTCGCGCTGCGGCATCCAGGCCGAGAGCGCGGTCCGCGCCGCCGGCGCCGGATCGCCGTCGATTTCGATCCTGCCGGCCTGCAGCGGCTGCAGGCCGGCGACGAGCTCGAGCAGCGTCGACTTCCCGCAGCCGGAGGGGCCGACGAGCGCCAGCGTCTCGCCCGGCGCGACCTCGAGATCGATCCCGGCGAGCACCTCGGTCGCGCCGAAGCGGTGGCTGAGCCGGCTGACGCGGATCGCCGTCGGCGCCGGGGCTCCGGATCGATCCTTCTCGGCGGCCGCTGCCACGGCTGAGGGCCTCTCGGCGATGACGATCTTCCCTTCGCGCGAATTACCGCACAGGTTCGGAGGGTCAGCGCCGGGCGGGGGTCCCGGAGACGCTATCTCAGCCCGCTGCCCGCGAGCACCCCTTGACCCGATCGATCATAGCCCGCGGCCGAGTGCGGCCGTCAGGGCCTCGCCACCACATCGACGAAGTGCTCCAGGTGCTTGGTCGTCCAGCACTCGAACGCCTCGGTCGTGTGTGGCTCGTAGGCGGCCATCACCGAGTCGCCGTAGTTCCAGTAGAGGCGTGGCTCCGGATTGAGCCAGAAGGTCCGGCCGGCGCGCTCGGTGAGCCGCGCGAACGCGGCTGCGTGGGGATCGCGGCCGTTCGTGCGGGCGTCGCCGAGGACGATCACGGTCGAGCGCGGATCGAGGTCGGCGGAGATCTCCTCGAGGAACTCGAGCCAGACGCGGCCGTAGTCGGTGTAGCCGGAGATGTCGGCGACGCCGCCGTCCTGGCTGATCCGCTCGCTGATCTTGCGGAAGTCGCGCTCGCGCTCGAACGTCTCGGTCACCTCGCTGATCCGCTCGATGAAGACGAAGCTGCGCAGCTTCCGGAACGAGTCGTGAAGCGCGTGGAGGACGCTGAGGAAGAAGACGCTCGCCGACGTGACCGACGTCGAGACGTCGCAGAGGACGTAGATCTCCGGCCGCCGCGGCCGCTTCGGCCGGTAGCGGAGCGTCAGCGGCACCCCACCGGTCTCGAGCGAGGCCCGCATCGTCCGGCGGACGTCGACGACGCGACCCCGGCGGCGTCCGCGGTGCTCGTTGCCGAGCGTCGCGAGGCGCCGCTTCAGCATCGTGACCGATCTGTGGACCGCCGCGAGATCCTGGGTCGGGTTCGTCGGCAGCGCCCGGTCGAGGTCGGCGAGGGGTCGCGCAGGCGGCAGCTTCCCGGTCCGCTCGATCAGCTTCCGCTCGAGCTCGCGGCGGAGATGGGACTCGAAGCGGCGGAGCCCCTCGCGGTCGATCTCGACGTCCTCGGCCGCGCCGTCGGCCCCGCTCGACCCGGGGGTGAGGCCGAGCGAGCGGCGGATCCGCTGGACGTCGACGCCGACGACCCCCGAGCCCTGTCCGCGGCGCCCGAAGGCCGCGACGGCGAGCTGGGCGAGGTCGCGCATCGCCGCCTCGTCGCCGTCGGCGATCGCCTGCCGGATCATCTCGATCAGCTCGTCGACGTCGATGCGCTCGCCGCCGTCGCCGGCCTCGCCTATGTTCTGATTGCCGTCGCCGGCCTCGCCGTCGATCCCCTCGCGCTCGATCGCCTCGAGCTCGGCGGCACGGAAGAACCAGCGATCGAAGACCCGGTCGAAGAGATGGCGATCCTCCTGGGACTTCGCGAGCGTCGCAGCGAGCGCCTCGCGGAACTGCGCCCGATCGCTCCATGGGACGTGCTCGACCGCCGCGAACGAGTCGAGGATCTCCGCCGTCCCGATCGCGAGGCCCTCCTCGCGGAGCTCGTCGCAGAAGGAGACGAGCTGGTCGGCGATCAGGTCGTTGCCCGCCGCGGCCACGACGTCATCCCGTCGTCGCGGCGGCGGGGCCGTCGGAGCCGCGAGCGGCGGGCAGCCGCATGCCGACGCGCTCGGCGACGAGGTCGAGGTCGGTCCGGTGCTTGACGATGATGCTCATCGTCCGGTTGAAGGTCTCGGCATCGATCTGGTCGGCGCCGAGCAGCAGGAGCGCCCGCGCCCAGTCGATCGACTCGGCGATCGACGGCGGCTTCTTGAGGTCGAGCTCGCGGACCATCCCGATCACCTCGACGAGCCGCCGGGCGAGGTCCGCGTCGAGATCGGGGGCGTGGAGGCGGACGATCTCGACCTCGCGCTCGATCGACGGGTAGTCGAGCCAGAGGTACAGGCAGCGCCGCTTCAGCGCTTCGGTCAGCTCTCGCGAGTTGTTCGAGGTCAGGAGCACGAGCGGGATCGACTGGGCCTCGACGACCCCGAGCTCGGGAATCGAGATCTGAAAGTCGGAGAGGACCTCGAGCAGCATCGCCTCGAACTCCTGGTCGGTCTTGTCGATCTCGTCGATCAGCAGCACGACCGGCTCGTCGGATGCGATCGCGGCGAGCAGTGGCCGGGTGAGCAGGAACTCCTCGCCGAAGATGTCGTCCATGACGGCGTCTCCGGCGGGCGCGCCGTCCGGCCCCGCCGCGGCGGACTCGGCCTGGATCCGGAGGAGCTGCTTGCGGTAGTTCCACTCGTAGAGGGCCTTCGCCTCGTCGAGCCCCTCGTAGCACTGGAGGCGTATCAGCGGCCGACCCGTTGCCCGCGAGAGCGCCTTCGCCAGCTCGGTCTTGCCGACCCCGGCGGGCCCCTCGACGAGCACCGGCTTGCCGAGGCGCTGAGCCAGGTGGGAGACGAGCGACGCCGAGTCGTCGGCGAGGTAGCCCGCGGCCGCGAGCGCGTCCCGGGTCGCCTCGAAGCCGGTCCCCGCGGGCTGCTCGGGGCCGGACCCGGCCGCGGTTGAAGGCAGGGAGCTCACTCGGGTCGATGATAATGGCGCCGTGAGCCCCTCCGAGGTCGCAGTGTTCGCTATCACGCTCGGCGACGACGCCGGTCCCTACGCGCTGATGATCGGCGCCGGCTTCCTCGTCGGCGTCTACGCGCACGCCGCGAAGATGCCGAAGCTGCTCGCGGCCGCGATCCTCTTCGTGCTGCTCAGCTCGATCCTCGCGATCGCCGTCTCGTTCAGCTACGACGGCTCGGCACCGCAGGTGAAGCGGTGATCGGCCGCGCCCGATCGGCCCGCAGCGGGTAGGCTCGAACCGTCCGACCCGGACAGGAGGACCTGATGGAATCGAGCGCGAACGAGCAACCCTCCAGCGAGACGAAGCGGGCCCGCGAAGCGACCGACGGGCTCCAGGAGGCAATCGAGGAGGCCCGCTCCGGCGACGTCGAGACGCTCGCCGCGGAGTCGGCGCGGATCGCCGGCGAGGCCCGGGAGGCGGCACTGCGTGCCGCCGGCGCCGAGTCGATCGCCCGCCGCGCCGTGGCCGAGCGGGACGCCGCGGCCGAGCGCGCCGATCGGGCCGAGAAGTCGGCGGCGGAGCGGATCGCCGCGGCCGAGAAGAGCTATGAGGAGAAGCTCGAGGAGAGCCGCGCAGAGCTTCGCTCGCGCGCCGAGGAGAAGGTCAAGGAGGCGATCGCGGCGGTGAAGGAGCGCGGCGCCGAGCAGATCAGCACCGAGCTCAAGAGCCGCAAGGCGGAGCTCGAGGAGCGCATGGAGCTGCGAAGGCGAAAGGCGGAGACCGACATCGAGGCCCGCCGCAAGCAGCTCGAGGAGGGGATCGAGAACCGCGCGCGTGAGCTCGACGCCCGGATCGCGAAGCGCGAGGACGGTTTCGAGGACGAGCTCGAGCGGGTCCGCGAGGATGGCCGCCGCAAGCTCGCGGCCGAGGTCGACGAACGCAAGGAGGTCGAGGGCAAGCTGAACCTCGCCGAGGCCCGCCTCAAGACGCTCGCCGAGCGCCTCGCCGACGAGGCCGAGCGGCGCACCAAGGCCGAGGCGGAGCGCAAGCTCGCGGCCGAGATGGAGAAGCTGAAGCGGGAGGCGGAGGTGAGCGGCGAGAAGGCGCGGCAGCGCGCCGCCCGCGAGGCCGAGCTCGAGGGGGCGCGGCTCGCCAAGCAGACCGAGACCGCGGCCCAGGAGCAGCGCGAGGAGCACGCC
>DATMCB010000063.1:0-2861 GCA_035558835.1 Solirubrobacterales bacterium | reverse complement strand
GGCGGAAGCGGACGTCGCTGCGGTAGCCGCGGAACGGATATGCGATCCGGTCCTGCGGCTCCGAGCCGGGGAGGGCGGAGAAGCCGCCGGTGTCGGTGCCGATCCCGACGCCGAAGTAGCGACCGCGGTCGCGGAAGTCGCGGAAGCCGAGGATCTTCGCAGCCAGCCCGGGCGCGTCGGCGGGCGTTGCCGAGGCGAAGCCGCCGCTCCGGTAGAGGCTGCGGAGCTCGCCGCCGGTCCAGCTTCCGCCGGTGCCGGTGTGGCTCGAGACGAGCGGATAGTCGTGCCGGGCGGCGATTCTCAGGACCCGCTCGCGTGCCAGCTCGCTCATGTGGTCGACCTCGATCAGCATGTGGTTGGCCATCAGCCGGCGGACGAAGTAGGCGCCGAGCTTCGTCAGCCCCTTGCTGTTGCACTGCCGGCCGGGCGGATAGTCGGGCATCGGCTCCAGCCCCTGAGTTGCCGGGAAGAACTGCGAGAGGATCTGCATCTCGAGCGGGCTCAACGTGTTGATCTCCTCGCCCTGGCTCGGATGCGGGCAGGGGCCGGAGCGGAGGTAGCGGCCGTTCTGGAGGGCGTTGAAGACGTTGATGAAGGTGCCTTTCGTCCCGCCCTCGAGCGCCGCGCCGGCGAACCCGTTGTCGACCCAGTGGGCGATGAAGGTGCTGCGGACGCCGAGCCTGCGGAGGCGCGCGATGCCGCGATCGACGTCGGCCCGGGTGCAGTCGGCGCGTTCCGAGCAGCCGAGCGGGTTCGACCATTCGGCGCCGATCACGACCGCGAGCTTGCCGCGCTCGACGACGCGGCGGGCCTGCTCGGGCCCGGAGACGATCCGGAACCAGCCCTCGCCGGGGCCGCCGCTCTGCGCGTCGACGTAGCGCTGCAGGCCCCGCAGCCTCCGGACCTCGAGCGCGATCGTGTGCTCCTCGTCGCAGGAGTGCGCCCGCACCGGCTCGATCCGGCAGAGCGGCTCGTCCTCGATCGTCTGCGCGACGACGATCCGCTCACCTGCCATCCACATCCGCTCGAGCCACCGGAAGTAGGTCTGCTGGTGGGTGTTGGTGTCGTGGACGGGCCAGCCGGTGAACGTCGGCCAGCCGTGGACGTCGTGGGTCCCGAACGGCAGGCCGGTCCGGAGCAGGTTGCCGGTCACGTCGGCGCTGCCGTCGGGGCCGTGGTTGCGGGCGTCGCGTCCGAGCGCACGGGTGACCCCATAGCGGTCGTAGGCCTTGCCGTCGATGACCCGCCCGCCGGCGCGCATGTCGGCGGTGATGTGGAGGTGGGTGTCGACGAAGCCGCGCACGGTTCCGTCCGGATTCACCGAGGGCCCCGGCTCGCCGCTCGTGCCGGGGGAGGGGTCGGGGTAGCGGGAGCAGCCGTGGGCGGGCACGAGCCGGAACCGGCCCGCGCGTCCGGCGCCCGCGCCGCGGACCAGGGAGTCACTCCCGGCGACCGCGAGCCGGCCGGGACCGTGGACGAGCTTGACCCGGAACGATCGTGGCATCGCCCTCCGCAGCGCCCACTCGGCGCGGCGGCCGGGCGCTGTCGCGCGCTCGATCCCGGCGCCGCCGCCGGCAGCGAGCAGGCGCCGGCCGGAGTCGTAGAGCAGGTAGCGGCCGAGGCCGGTCGGCTCGAAGAAGAACGGCTCCGCCTGAGCCCGGTCCCGGGTGACGCGGTAGCCGTCCGCAGTCGCGGCGACGAACCCGGCGCCGGTCGCGACGGTGAGGCAGCGATTGGCGGCGGCGAACCGGTCGCCGATCCGCTCGCCGGCGCCCGCGGCCGGCGCGGCGGCGACGAGCAGCGCAGCCAGCATCAACCCGATCGCCGGGCCGAGCCCGGCCCGGCCCCGCCCGTGGCTCCGCTGCGGTCCCCGCATGACGACGACTATATGCCCCGAGGTGAGGGCGGAGCCGGGACCAGGGCCGCGTTCCGTGCGCCGCCGCACGCTGCCGGCCCCGGCCCGCTGTTAGGTTCGGCCCGTGGGCGCCGCGCTGACCGATCCGCTCGAGCTGCCGTGCGGCCTGGTGCTGGCGAACCGGCTCGGGCGCGCCGCGATGACCGAGGGGATCTCGGACTCGCGCAACGATCCGACCGAGCGGCACGTCCGCCTCTACGCGGCGAACGCCGCGGGCGGTGCGGGACTGATCCTGACCGGGAACGTGATGATCGATCGCCGTCACCTCGAGCGCGCCCGCAACGTCGTCGTCGATGCTGCGACCGACGAGGCGGCCCTGCGACGCTGGGCGGCGAGCGCCGCCGCCGCGCCGACGCTCGTCCAGGTCTCGCATCCGGGGCGGCAGGAGAACCGCTGGGTGCAGCCGCACCCGGTCGGCCCCTCCGACGGCCCCGCCGTGGACCTCGTCGGCGCCTTCGGGCGCCCGCGGGCGCTCACGGCCGCCGAGATCGCCGACGTCAGGGCGAGGTTCGTCGATTCCGCGGCCCGGGTGGTCGCCGCCGGCTTCCCCGGCATCCAGATCCACGGTGCCCACGGCTACCTGCTCAGCGGCTTTCTCGACCCCGATCTCAACCGCCGCAGCGATGCCTACGGCGGCGATCTCGAGGGCCGGGCGCGGCTTCTGCTCGAGACCGTCGCGGCAATGCGGGAGACGTTGCCGGCCGGGGCCGCCCTCAGCGTCAAGCTCGATGCCCGCGACGGCGCCGATGCCGACCTCGCCGAGCTCGGCCGCCGGCTCGAGGCGGCGGGCATCGACCTGATCGAGGTCTCCGGTGGCACCTACGAGCGGCCGGCGATGGTCGGCTACGGCGCCGACGGGGTCGACCTGCGAAGCGACCACGAGTCGCCGTTCTGGAGCTCCGCCGCCGCGCTCTCCGCGGCGGTCGACGTGCCGGTGATGCTGACC
>DATMCB010000062.1:0-5055 GCA_035558835.1 Solirubrobacterales bacterium | reverse complement strand
CGCCCTCCGACGGACCGCTCTACCGCGGCCATCTGCTGCGGGCCCTCGCCGCCTTCGCGGTGCCGGCCGGGCTGGCGACGGCGTTGGGCTCGATCCTCTGCTTCTTCCTCGTCGACACCGTCTTCGGCGGCTCGCTGGAGGCGGGGCGCACGGCGGCGACGACGACCCTGATCGTCCTCGGCCTCGCCTTCATCCTCCTGCTCGAGCGCGGGCCGGGCCGCGAGCACATCGCCATCCAGGGGTACATGCTCGCGATGGTCACTGCGCTCGGCGGCCTCTACGCGGCGATCCTCGCCCTCGAGCCGGCACGCGCGTTCTTCGACCTCGAGCTGCTGAGCGCCGGGCAGTGGTTCATCTGCATGCTCTCGGTCGCCGCCGGCCTCGTCGTCGCCAGCGCCCTCTGGCGCCTTCCCTTCATCCAGCGGCTCGAGGTCGACGACGGCGCCGAGGGACCGGCGACGATCGCCGGCGAGCCGCTGCCCGGACCGACCCACGGCAGCGCCGGGACGAAGCCGGCGCGGCCCCGCGATCGCGGCGAGGATCCCACCGAGGCCCTCTGATGTCCGACCACCGCCGCACCAAGATCGTCGCCACCGTCGGCCCCGCCTCGCGCTCGCCGAAGATCCTCGAACGGCTCATCTCGGCCGGAGCCGACGTCTTCCGGCTCAACTTCTCGCACGGCGACGAGTCGAGCCACGCCGAGAACGTCGAGCGGATCCGCGCCGCCGGCGAGCTGATGGGTAAGTGGGTCGGCATCATCGGCGACCTGCCGGGACCGAAGCTGCGGCTCGACGAGGTCGCCAACGGCTTCGTCGAGATCGAGACCGGCAAGGAGGTGACGCTGACGACCGACGAGGGGACGATCGGCTCGGACGAGCTGCTTCCGGTCGGCTGGGACGGGCTGACCGCGGCGGTCGACGAGGGCGACCCGATCTACCTCGCCGACGGGCGCGTGCGGCTGCGGGCCGTCGAGGTCGACGACGACGCGATCCGCTGCGCCGTCGAGGCGGGCGGGCGGGTCGCCTCCCACCAGGGAGTCAACCTGCCGGGCTCGGGCGCGGCCATGCCCGCGGCCGGACTGACCGACCTCGGGTGGGTCGACTTCGCCGTCGATCACGACATCGACCTCCTCGCCGTCTCGTTCGTCCGCTCTCCCGAGGACCTCGAGCCCGTCAACGAGCGGCTCGCCGAGCGCCACTCCGACATCCCGCTGATCGCGAAGATCGAGAAGCCGCAGGCCGCCGAGCAGGCCGAGGCGATCGTCGACGCGGCGACGAGCGGGATCATGGTCGCCCGCGGCGACCTCGGCATCGAGTTGCCGATCGAGGCGGTGCCGGCGACCCAGAAGCGCCTGATCCGCCTCGCCGGCAGCAAGTCCAAGCCGGTCATCACCGCGACCCAGATGCTCCATTCGATGGTGACCAGCGATCGCCCGACGCGGGCCGAGGTCACCGACGTCGCCAACGCGATCTACGACGGGACGGACGCGGTCATGCTCTCCGAGGAGACGGCGATCGGCGACCACCCGGTCGAGGCGGTCGCGGTGATGGACCGCGTCGCCCGGGCGACCGAGCAGGACCTCCCCTACGGCGACTGGCTCCTGCATCGGGTCGAGATCGACGGCGACGACGTCGCGACCGCCGTCGCCCAGGGCGCGGTCGGCTCGACGTACCGTCTCGGGCTCGCTGCGATCGTCGTCCCGACCCAGAGCGGCCGCACGGCCCGGATCGTCTCGGCGCTCCGGCCCGAGGTGCCGATCCTGGCGATCTCCCCGCGCGAGGAGACCGTCCGCCGGCTCAACCTCCTGTTCGGGGTTCGCTGCGTGCTCCACGACCAGTGGGGCGAGCTGCGGGACCTGCTCGCCGACAGCGCGATGATCGCCCGCCGCGAGGGCGTCGCCAAGCCCGGCGAGCTGATCGCGGTGACGGCCGGGCTGCCCGACCAGGAGCTCGGCACGAACCTGTTCGAGATCCACCGGGTTCCTGCGTAGGCATGTCGGGAGGCCGGCCGGGGCGTGACCCGGTCGGCCGGCGCAGTCGAGCGGCCCAGAGAGCCGCGAGTCGCGCGGTTATCTCGGGTGGGCGTCGACCCGGCGGACCCAGTCGTCGAGCAGCGGGTGCTCGTCCGCTCGCAGCAGCTCGGCGAGGATCGCGTGGAAGCGCTCGTCGTCGCCGTCGGCGGGATCGAGGACGGCGTACTTGAGGAACGGGAAGACGCAGACGTCGACGATGCCGAGCTCGTCGCCGCCGAAGTAGCGACGGTCGGCGAGGAGGTCGACCAGCCACCGGGTCCAGAGCCGCGACCGGGAGCGCAGCGCGTCGCCGTCGGGCGGCTCGGGTCCGTCGAGGGCGTTCGGCGGTCCCTTCCAGACCCGGTCGAACCAGTCGACCGCGATCAGCGCCGCGGCACGCTCGCTCTCGCCGGATGGGATCAGCGCCGGCTCGGGATGCTCGGCCTCGAGGTGCTCGACGATCCGCATCGAGCCGCGGATGACCTCCGTGCCGAACTCGGCGATCGGGACGAGGCGCTGGCCGCTGAGCTCGATCACGGCCGTTCGATCGTCGGGCCGGTGATCGACCCATTCGAGCTCGATCCCCTTGTGGCCGGCGGCGAGGGCGACGCGCTCGACGTTCGTGGAGAAGGGAATCCGGTGGACGCGGATCATCGCCCGGGCATCATGCACGCGTTCACGAGAGGCCGTGGTCGCCGAACGGCTCGTCGCGACCCCGGACCGCCTCCCTGAACCCGTCCCGGGCGGCCTCACGCGCGAACTCGTAGCCCTCCGGCGTGTGCCTGGCGATCCCGTCGAAGAAGACGCTCATCACCTGGTTGCCGTGGAGGCCCTGGGCGAGCAGGGGCGCGTTGATCGCGAGCTTGTGCATGACGAGCTGGTTGACGGGCAGCCGCGCGATCCGCTCGAGCAGCCGTTCGAACGCCTCGTCGAGGTCGGCAAGCGGCGCCGCCTCGGTGGCCAGGCCCCACTCGACGGCGGTGAGCCCGTCGATCGAGTCGCCGGTGAAGAGCAGCCGCCGGGCGCGCTCGAGTCCGATCCGCTGCGCCCAGAGCATCGAAGTCGGCACGCCCCAGACACGGGCCGGCGGGTAGCCGATCTTCGCGCGGTCCTCGACGACGATCAGATCCGAGCAGAGCGCCATGTCGGTGCCGCCGGCGACGCAGAAGCCGTGGACCTTGCAGACGACCGGCTTGTCGGAATGAAACAGCGACATGAAGCCGCGCAGGTTCCGCGACATCATCTGGAAGTCGAGCACCGGGTCCCAGGTCCGCTCCGGGTCGTGGTTGGCCGCGACCGTCGCCGGGTCGCCGGGGCTGCCGCTCGGCTCGCCTCCGGAACCGGCGCCGAAGGTCTCGGCGGAGCCGAGGTCGTAGCCGCCGCAGAAGCCGTTGCCGTTGCCGGCGAGGGCGATCACGTGGACCTCGGGGTCGAGGTTGGCCTCCTCGACCGCGGCGCCGAGTTCGGCCGGCATCTCGAGCGTGATCCCGTTGCCGCGCTCGGGCCGGTCGAGCGTGATCCGGCCGATCCGGCCGTGGCGCTCGTAGGTCAGTGTCTCCGGCTTCCCCATTCCCACTCAACGTAGCGGCCGCCGACGCGGATCACCGGCGCCCGGGCCGGGATACCCTGACCCACGATGGCGAAGGAGGCGACGACGATCGAGGCGGCGGGCCGCGAGGTCCGGCTGTCGAGCCCGAACAAGCCGTTCTTCGCCGACACCGACCCGCCGATCACCAAGCTCGAGCTGGCCGAGTACTACGTGGCCGTCGCAGATGCCGCGGTGATCCACCTGCGCGAGCGCCCGACCACGCTGAAGCGCTTCGTCGACGGGGCCGCCGGCGAGTTCTTCTTCCAGAAGCGGGTCCCGAAGGGGGCGCCGGAATGGCTCGAGTCGGCGACGGTCCACTTCCCGAGCGGCCGCTCCGCCCGCGAGCTCTGCGCAAACGATGCCGCCCACCTCGTCTGGGCGGTCAACCTCGGCGTCATCGACTTCAACCCGTGGCCGTGCCGGCGCGCCGATCTCGACAGTCCCGACGAGCTCCGCGTCGACCTCGACCCGACCCCGGAGGCGAGCTGGGACGACGTCCGCAAGGTGGCGCTCTGCGCCCGCGACGTGCTCGCCGATCACGACCTGGTCGGCTTCCCGAAGACGAGTGGCAACCGCGGCATCCACGTCAACGTCCGAATCGAGCCCGAGTGGGATTTCGACGACGTCCGCCGTTCCGCCCTCGCCCTCGCCCGCGAGGTCGAGCGCCGGGTCCCGAAGCTCGCGACCAGCAAATGGTGGAAGGAGGAGCGGCACGGGGTCTTCGTCGACTACAACCAGAACGCCCGCGATCGGACCGTCGCCTCGGCCTACTCGGTCCGCCCGGTTCCCGACGCCCGCGTCAGCACGCCGCTCGACTGGGACGAGGTCGCCGACGTCGACCCCGGCGCCTTCACGCTGCGGACGGTGCCGGACCGGATCCGCGACCACGGCGACCCGTCGGCGGACATCGACGAGCACGCCGGCCGCCTCGATGCCCTCCTCGACCTCGCCGCGCGGGACGAGGCCGAAGGCCTCGGCGACGCCCCGTGGCCACCCCACTTCCGCAAGCAGAAGGGCGAGCCGAAGCGGGTCCAGCCGAGCAAGGCGAAGAAGGAATAGAGCAGTTCGGCTGGCCGCTGGCCTACTGGTCGAGCTGGTCGATCGTGCAGGCGGACGGGTCCTTGTCCTCGCGCCAGCGGAGGATCCGGGCGCCGTGACGGATCCGGCCGGCGCTGACGTGATCGAAGCTGACCTCGATGACGAGCTCGGGCCGGAGCGAGACCCACTCGAGGTCGCGGTCGCCGGCCCAGCGGCTCGGGTCGGCGGAGCCGCGGTCGCCGGTCTCGTAGGGCGCGAGGGTCTCGACCAGCTCGCGCTTCTCGGCGGCCTTGAGGCCGGAGGTGTGGCCGACGACGCGGAGCTCGTCGCCGTCGTAGAGGCCGAGCATCAGCGAGCCGACGGTCTCGGGTTCCTTGCCGGGCCGCCAGCCGGCGACGACCGCGTCGATCGTGCGCAG
>DATMCB010000061.1:0-3689 GCA_035558835.1 Solirubrobacterales bacterium | reverse complement strand
TCGCGGCGCTCGAGCTCGCGGAGCATGCTCATGATCGGCGTGATCCCGCTGCCGGCGCTGATCATCAGAAGCTTGTCGGGGAGCGGGTCGGGGAGGCCGAACGTGCCCTCGACGCCACCGAGGAAGACCATCGCGCCGGGTTCGATCCGGCGGGTGAAGTGCGGCGACATCTGCCCCTCCGGCACGTGCTTGACGGTGATCGAGAGCAGGCCCTCGGGATGGTCGGGATCGCTGGTCAGCGAGTAGGCGCGCCAGTGGCGGCGACCGTCGATCTCGACGCCGATCCGCAGGTACTGGCCGGGCTCGTGCCCGGGCCACTCGAACGCGGGCTTGATGACGATCGTCGAGGCCTCCGGCGTCTCCGGCTGGATCCGCTCGATCCGGCCGCGCAGCTCCTTGGTCGACCACATCGGGTTCATCAACGCGATGTAGTCGTCGGGGACGAGCGGCGTCGTCAGACCCCGCGCGCTCTTCAGGAGGCGCTTGCGGATCGGCGATACCTGTGGGGGCGCTCCGCGCTCGACCATTCTGTCCCTGCTCTCGAATTCCGCTCTCCGCCTCGGCTCTACCCGCGGCGGGTCCCGCTATTCACTGCCTAACGTGTCACAGGATAATGGGACATCGTTCGATGTCAAGGTCAGATTCGTCGAGCGTCGATCAGCGGAGGATCCGCAGGCCCTCGTACTTCTCGCCCGCGCGGCGGCGTCGGCCGGCGGCGAGGACGATCAGGGCGGCGAGCGCGAGCAGCGATACCGGCGGCACGAACAGGCTGAACGCGGCGACCACGATCCCGGCGGCGGCGAAGGCGACGATCATGAAGTTGGCGGCGTCGGCCTCCTTGCTGCCCGGCTCGTTTCCCTCGGCGCGGCTGATCGCGCCCGCGAGGACCTCGGACGAGATCGCCGCAGCGAACGCCGTGGCGAGCGCGCCGGCGACGAGTCCCGGCCAGGCGGTGTGGCCGTCCTCGGCCAGCGAGGCCGCGAAGACGATCGCCCCGATCGCGGCGAGGACCGCGATCGTCGGCCAGCGCAGCGCCTCGCGGCCGCGGGCGATCATGAAGATCACGACGACGGCCAGCAGCGTGACCAGAAACCACGTCGCGCCGAGGAAGTCGTAGTCGGTCCGGTCGGGGTGGATGCCGGAGCCGAGCGCCGCCATCATCGCGACGAACAGCGCCGCAAGCGGCCCGCCGATGCCGACGGCGAGGGCCAGGCCGAGGCCCTGACAGATCGCCATGAACAGGTCCATTGCGCGGGCAGCCTAGATCATCGCCGCGTGACCGCGGTGGCGCGACGGGCGTTGCTGTAGGAGACTTCGCCGATGGACCCCGCCCGTCCCGAGGACGAGACCGGCCGGAGCCCCGGGGGGCGCCCGCACCGGCGCTCGCATACGACCTCCGCGGACGTCGCCCGCTACGCCGGGCTGTTCGCGCAGCGGACGACGGTGATGCGCTCCTCGGCGATGCGCGACCTGATGGAGATCACCTCCCGTCCCGAGGTCATCTCGCTGGCCGGCGGGCTTCCCGACACCTCGACCTTCCCGCCCGACTCGTTCGCCGCGCAGATGACCCGGATCGCCCAGGAGTCGAGCGCGAAGGCGCTCCAATACGGGCCGACCGAGGGCTTCGCCGAGACCCACGAGGTGATCGAGGAGGTGATGCGGGCCGAGGACATGCGTCCCGACCCCGGCGACATCGTCGTCACCACCGGCGGCCAGCAGGCGCTCGATCTGATCTGCAAGACGCTGCTCGATCCCGGCGACGTGGTCGTCGCCGAGGGGCCGACCTATCCCGGGGCGGTCCCGGTCTTCTGCTCCTATGAGGCCGACACCCGCCAGGTCGAGATGGACGACGACGGGATGCGGGTCGACCTGCTCGAGGAGCTGCTCGCCGAGCTCGACCGCGAGGGGCGTCGCCCGAAGTTCATCTACTCGGTGCCGACCTTCCAGAACCCCGGCGGCGTCACCCTCGCGCTCGAGCGCCGCCGGCGGCTCGTCGAGATCGCCCGCGAGCGCGAGATCCTGATCGTCGAGGACAACCCCTATGGACTGCTCCGCTACGCCGGCGAGACGCTGCCGACGCTCTACTCGCTCGACGGCGGCGACTACGTCCTCTACGTGGGGACGCTCTCGAAGATCCTCTCCCCCGGGATCCGGATCGGCTGGGTCTGCGCGCCGCCGCCGGTCCGCGCCAAGCTCGTCCTCGGCAAGGCCGCGACAGACCTCTGCACCTCGACGCTGAGCCAGTACTTCGTCCGCGAGTACTTCGCCGAGGGAGACTGGCTCGCCTATGTCGACGAGCTTCGCGACGTCTACCGCTCCCGCCGCGGGGCGATGCTGCGGGCGCTCGCGAGCTACTTCCCGCGCCAGGCGACCTGGTCGCAGCCCGATGGCGGGCTGTTCGTCTGGGCGACGCTCCCCGACTACATCGATACGACCGACCTGCTCGCGAAGGCGCTACGTGAGAACGTCGCGTTCGTCCCCGGCGCGGCGGCCTACGCCGACGGCCGCGGCAGCGGCTCGATGCGGCTCAACTTCTCGGCCCAGACCGAGGAGGAGATCGTCGAGGGGATCCGGCGGATCGGCGCCGTCGTCGGCGAGCAGGTCGGCCTCTACGAGACGATGACCGGCAGCTTCGAGGTCGTGCAGCCCGAGGAACAGGACGACCCCTCCACCTCCTCCGCTGCGCGTTCGGGCGGGGACGGCGCGAACCCGGGACCGGCGAGCGGCGACGTCCTCCCGTTCCACAGGAAGCCGCTCCGGGACTGAGCCGGCGTGCGGGTCGCTGTCCTCAAGGGCGGGCGCTCGCTCGAGCGGGCCGTCTCCCTGCAGTCGGGGGCGCGGGTGGAGGAGGCGATCACCGCACTCGGCCACGACGTCGTCGCGATCGACGCCGACGAGCGCCTCGTCTCCCGGCTCAAGGAGGAAGACCCCGACGTCGCCTTCATCGCCCTGCACGGACCGGGCGGCGAGGACGGGACCGTCCAGTCGCTGCTCGAGCTGCTCGGGATTCCCTACACCGGTCCCGGGATCAGCGCCAGCGTCCTCTGCATGGACAAGGTCCAGGCCAAGCACCGGATGCGCGCGTTCGGCATCCCGACGCCGGACTGGGTCGCCTTCGGCGCCACCGCCTTCCGCGAGCTCGGCGCCGCCGACGCGTTGGAGGAGATCGAGGCCGGCTTCGGCCTGCCGCTCGTCGTCAAGCCGGCCGGTCAGGGCTCGGCGCTCGGCGTCCGCTTCGCCGGCGAGCCGGGCGCGGTCCCGGCCGCGATCGTCGGCGCGCTCAGCTACGACGACCGGGTCCTGATCGAGCGCTACGTCGCCGGCCGCGAGCTCGCGGTCTCGATCCTCGACGGGGAGGCGCTGCCGATCGTCGAGGCGATCCCCGAGCAGGCCGACCTCTTCAACTACGAGGCCCGCTACGAGATCGGCCGGACCCGCTACGTCTGCCCGGCGGTTCTCGGCGACGCCGAGGCGGACGCCGTAACCGCCGTCGCCCTCCACACCTGGGAGGCACTCGGCTGCGGCGGCTTCGCCCGCGTCGACGTGATGCTGGGCGGCGAGGGCGTCGGCCCGCAGGTCCTCGAGGTCAACTCGGTCCCCGGTCTCACCGACACGTCGCTGCTGCCGATCGCCGCCGAAGCCGCAGGCATCTCGTTCGAGAGCTTCGTCGAGCGCGCCCTCGAGCTGGC
>DATMCB010000060.1:0-15580 GCA_035558835.1 Solirubrobacterales bacterium | reverse complement strand
GTTGAAGCTGATCTGAACCCGGTCGCGGCGGGCGTTGCGGGCGGCGGCGAGCGTCTCGGGGGCGAGGACGAGGAGGGCGATGAGGACGCCGACGGCGGACTGCGGAGCGCCGATCGCATCGACGACGTCCTCGATCGTCGGCGACTCGACCTTCGCCAGCCCGACCACCGCGACCAGCGCTGCGAGGAGCAGCACCAGGCTGCGCACCGCCTCGGAACGGTCGGGTCCTCCGGTTTGGTCGTTGCTTTCGAGCTCCTCGTCCTGGACGAAGTGCTCGCGGTGGCGCACCGTCTGCACGAACACGAACAGCAGGTAGAGGGCCAGCGAGGCGATCGCCGCGAAGACGAGTTGGCTGCTCGTGAACTCCGGCCCGGGCGCGCTGGTGGTGAACTGGGGCAGAACGAGGCAGATGGTTGCCAGCGTGATCACCGTCGCCAGCGCCGCCGCCGTGCCCTCGGCGCTGAACTCGGCGAAGCGCCGCCGCAGCGAGCCGATCAGGAGCGACAGTCCGATGATCCCGTTGCAGGTGATCATCACGGCGGCGAACACGGTGTCGCGTGCAAGCGCCTCGGTGTCGGCATCCCCGGAGACCATCAGCGTCACGATCAGGCCGACCTCGATCACGGTCACCGCAACGGCGAGGGTGAGCGCGCCGAACGGCTCACCGACGCGCGCGGCTACGACCTCCGCGTGGTGGACCGCGGCGAGCACCGCGGCGACGAGGAAGACCGCGGCGACCGCGAGCACGAGGGCGGGAGGCTTGCCGGTCCAGGTCGCTGCGAGGACGACCAGGGAGAGCACCGGGACGGCGAGGCCCCAGTCCACCCGCTGGTTCAAACGTTTGAGCATGCCGTCCCTGGTCGGGCTGTGTCTATCGGAGCGCCGCTTCGACGACGCGTGCGCAGCGGCGACCCTCGGCGATCGCCGTGACGATCAGCGACGCGCCGACGCGGGCATCGCCGGCTGCGTAGACACGGTCCACCGATGTCTTGAACGTCCCGGCCTTGACGTTGCCGCGGCCGTCGTAGGCGACGCCGAGGTCGTCGAGCAGCCCCCCGTGCTCGGGGCCGGTGAACCCGACCGCGATCAGGACCAGATCGGCCTCGATCGCGAACTCGCTGCCGGGGACGCCGGCCAGCGTGCTCGACGACTCGCCGGTCACCTCGCGGGCGATCACCCGTGCGACCCTGCCGGCCTCTCCCTCCATGCCGAGGACCTGGCGACCGAACCGGCGCTCGCCACCCTCCTCGAGGGCGTAGGTGGTGATGAGGCGGCGCGGCTGGACCGGCCACGGCGTGTTCGGGTAGCGGCCGCTGCTGGGCACCTCCGGATAGACGTCGAGGAGGAGGACGTCGTCGGCTCCCTCGCGGAGCGCGTTCGAGACGCAGTCCATGCCGGTGTCGCCGCCGCCGATCACGACGACCCGCTTGCCGGCGGCGCTGATCTCGCGCTCGGCTCGACGGGCGGGCCGGCCCTGGGAGGCTGCGACCCAGCGGTTGCGGCCGTACAGGTACTCCATCGCGAAGTGGATGCCGTCGAGGTCGCGGCCGGGCACCTCGAGGTCGCGCTCGACGCGGGATCCGGGGGCGAGGACGACCGCGTCGTGGCCTTCGTGGAGGCGCTCGACGCTGATGTCGCGGCCGACCTCGACGTTGCAGAGGAACTCGATGCCCTCCTCCTCGAGAATCGAGATCCGCCGGTCGATGATCCACTTCTCGAGCTTCGCATCGGGCACCCCGAAGCGCAGGAACCCGCCGGGTGCCTCGTCGCGCTCGTAGACGGTGACCCGGTGGCCGATCTTGTTGAGCTCGGCCGCGGCCGCCATCCCCGCGGGCCCCGACCCGACGACGGCGACTTGCCGGCCGGTCCGCGTCGCGGGCGGCTCGGGGACGACCCACCCCTGCTCGAAGGCATGATTGATCGTCCAGTACTCGATCTGTTTGATCATCACCGGGTCGTCGTCGATGTCGAGCACGCAGGCCGACTCGCACGGCGCCGGACAGATCAGGCCGGTGAACTCGGGGAAGTTGTTGGTCGCGTGGAGCTGGTCGATCGCCGCCTTCCAGTCCCCGACGCGGGCGAGGTCGTTCCAGTCGGGAATCAGGTTCCCGAGCGGGCAGGCGTTGTTGCAGAACGGCACACCGCAGTCCATGCAGCGTGAGGCCTGATGACGAAGCTCGTCCTCCGGGAGCGTCCCGTAGATCTCCGCGTAGTCGCGGACGCGCTCCTGCGGCGGCCGCTCCGGGGCGGGCGCGCGGTGCACTTCAAGGAATCCTCGCGGGTTCGCCAACTGCAGTTCCTCCTACGCGAGGTTGACCGTGCGGCCCTTGGCCGGCGGGACGGTGTGGGCGAGGGCCGCGCGGAAGCCGGGCGGGATGACGACGACGAACTCGCTCGCCGCCTCGTCCCAACGATCGAGGAGGCCGGCGGCGACCGCCGAGCCGGTCCGGCGCTGGTGCTCGGCGACGAGGTCGTGGAGGAAGCTGTTGCCCTCGGGGTGGACCGGCTCGAGCTCGACCATGCCCATGTTGCACTTCGGCGGGAACGTCTCGTCGGGATCCCAGATGCAGGCGATCCCGCCGCTCATCCCCGCCGCGAAGTTGCGACCGGTCGGACCGAGGACGACGACGCAGCCGCCGGTCATGTACTCACAGCCGTGCTCGCCGATCCCCTCGACGACCGCGAGCGCGCCGGAGTTGCGGACCGCGAACCGCTCGCCCGCCCGGCCGCGGAAGAACGCCCGCCCGGCGGTCGCGCCGTAGAGCGCGACGTTGCCGGCGATCACGTTGCTCTCGGCCTTGTAGCCGGCGGTCGTCGCCGGCCGCACCGCGAGGATGCCGCCCGACATGCCCTTGCCGGCATAGTCGTTGACGTCGCCGTTGATCGTGATCGTCACCCCGGGGGCGAGCCAGGCGCCCGCGGTCTGCCCGGCCGAACCGGTCAGCTCGAAGTCGATCGTGTCGTCGGGAAGCCCGTCGGCCCCGCGGGCGGCGACGAGCGCGTTCGAGACCCGCCCGCCGACGGCGAGGTCGATGTTGGTGACGGTCGTCGCGTAGCTGACCTTCGCGCCGCTCTCGATCGCCGGCGCCGCCGGGCCGAGCAGCTTGCGCTCGTCGAAGGACGCGCCGACCGGCTGCTTCTTGGCGTCGCCGGGCACGAAGCTGCGCGGCGCGTCGCGGCCCGGCGCCGGAACGGCGAGCAGCGGGGCGAGGTCGAGCGAGCTCGCCTTCCAGTGCTCGAGCCCCTCGGTCTGACGCAACAGCTCGGTCCGGCCGACGAGGTCGCTGAAGCGGCGGATGCCGAGCGAGGCCATCAGCCGCCGCGCCTCTTCGGCGACGAGGTACATGTAGCGGACGACGTGCTCGGGCCGGCCCGAGAAGCGGGCGCGCAGCTCCGGGCCCTGGGTTGCGACGCCGACCGGGCAGGTGTTGAGGTGGCAGACCCGCATCATGATGCAGCCGGTCGCGATCAGCGGGGCGGTCGAGATCCCGATCTCGTCGGCGCCGAGCAGCGCTCCGATGACGACGTCGCGGCCGGTCCGCATCTGGCCATCCGTCTGGAGGAGGACCCGCGTCCGCAGGCCGCTGTCGAGCAGCGCCTGCTGGGTCTCGGCGATCCCGATCTCCCAGGGGACGCCGGCGCCCTGGATCGACGACAGCGGCGAGGCGCCGGTGCCGCCGTCGTGGCCGGCGATGACGACGTGGTCGGCGCCGGCCTTGACGCAGCCGACGGCGACCGTGCCGCAGCCGGACTCGGCCGCGAGCTTGACGGACACGCTTGCCTTCGGGCTCGCCGCGCGAAGGTCATAGATGAGCTGCTTGAGGTCCTCGATCGAGTAGATGTCGTGGTGCGGCGGCGGCGAGATCAGCTCGGTGCCCGGCAACGCGAAGCGGAGCGCTGCGATGTAGGTGTCGACCTTGTGGCCGGGAAGCTGGCCGCCCTCGCCCGGCTTCGCGCCCTGGGCGATCTTGATCTGGATCTGATCGGCCTGGGACAGGTACTCGACGTCGACGCCGAAGCGGCCCGATGCCACCTGGCGGATCCGCGAGCGGCGCTCGTCCCCGTTCGGGTCGGGAGTGTTGCGGCGGCGATCCTCGCCGCCCTCGCCGCTGTTCGACCAGCCGCCGAGGCGGTTCATCGCGATCGCGAGCGTCTCGTGTGCCTCCGGCGAGAGCGCGCCGAGGCTCATCGCGCCGGTCGAGAAGCGCTTGACGATCTCGCTCGCCGGCTCGACCTCGTCGAGCGGCACCGGCGAGTCGGCCTCCTCGAGCTCGAGGAGGCCGCGAATCATGGCCCGGCTCGAGTTCTCGTCGTTGACGCGGCGGCTGAAGTCCTCGTAGGACTCGAGGCTGTCGGTGTCGTCCTCGGAGCGGGCCGCGAGCTGCAGCGAGGCGATCGTCTCCGGGTCCCACATGTGCATCTCGCCGTCGCGGCGCCAGCGGTAGACGCCGCCCTGCGGCAGCAGCTTCTCGCTGTCGGCGGCGAGGCGGGCGTGCTCGACGTGCTCGGGCAGCGCCATCCCGTGGACCTCGGGGTAGGCGCGGGCATGGCGGTCGAGGGCCTCGCGGGCGATCTCGCCGAGGCCGATCCCGTCGAGCCGCGAGGGGGTGCCGGTGAAGTGGACGTCGACGACCTTCCGATCGATGCCGACGATCTCGAAGATCTGCGCGCCGCGGTAGGAGCGGATCGTCGCGATCCCGATCTTCGAGAGGACCTTGAGCAGCCCCTTGCTGATCGCCGCGATCGCGATCTCGTTGGCGTCGGCGAGCGGGCCGTCGAGGCCGACGGTCGGAGCGTCGAGCATCGTCATCGTCTCGAGCATCAGGTACGGGTTGATCGCCGTCGCGCCGTAGCCGATCAGCGCCGCGAGATGGTGGACCTCGCGCGGCTCCCCGGACTCGACGACGAGGGCGGCCCGGAGCCGGGTGCCGCGCAGGGTCAGCGCGTGATGGACGGTCGAGCAGGCGAGCAGCGCCGGGATCGGTACCCGCTCGGTGCTCGTCGCCCGGTCGCTGAGGACGAGCAGGGTCGTGTTCTCCTCGAGCGCCTCGACGGCCTGCGAGCGGATCCGCTCGAGCGCGGCCTCGAGGCCGTCCTCACCGCCCGCGAGCGCCCAGGTCGTGTCGATCGTCGTGCTGTGGAGCGCGTTGTGGGGGTTGCGACGGAGCCGCTCGAGCTCGAAGTCGGTGAGGATCGGCTGCGCGAGCTCGACGTGGTTGACGATCTGCGGCTGGTCGCTGAGCAGGTTGCCCTGCGGGCCGATGTCGGTCCGCAGGCTCATCACGCACTGCTCGCGGACCGAGTCGATCGCCGGGTTCGTGACCTGCGCGAAGCGCTGCTTGAAGTAGCTGAACAGCGACGGGCTGTGGTCGGAGAAGACCGGCAGCGCCGCATCGTTGCCCATCGAGCCGGTCGGCTCGCGGCCGTCGCGGAGCAGCGGTGCGAGCAGCGTCCGGAGGTCCTCTTGCGTGTAGCCGAACGCGAGCTGGCGCTGCAGGAGCGGCTCGACCGGCTGGATCGTCGCCATCGGGTCGGGGAGCTCGCGGACGCCCAGCTTGCCCTCTGCGTACCAGTCCCCGTAGGGGGCCGACGAGGCGACCGCGAGCTCGGGCTCGCCGTCGGTGCGGACGAGACCGGTCTCGAGGTCGACGACGAAGAGCTGTGCGGGCTGCAGGCGCCCCATCCGGGCGATCTTGTTCGGAGTCGTCGTGAAGATTCCCGACTCCGATCCGAGGCAGACCCAGCCGTCGCGGGTGATCATCCAGCGACCGGGGCGGAGGCCGTTGCGGTCGAGCATCGCGCCGAGCGTGTGGCCGTCGCAGAAGGCGATTGCGGCGGGCCCGTCCCAGGGCTCGACGAGCCGCGAGTGGTAGCGGTAGAAGCCCTCTAGCTCCGACGGAACGTCGTCGCGGTCCTCCCAGGAGGCCGGGATCATCATCATCATCGCGTGATGCGGCGTCCGCCCGCCGAGCACCATCAGCTCGAAGGCGCGGTCGAACGCAGCCGAGTCGGAGGCGCCCTCGTCGATCAGCGGCAGGCAGTCGCGAAGGTCGTCGCCGAGCGCCTCCGAGGAGAGGACGGCCTCACGGGCGCGCATCCAGTTGACGTTGCCGCGCAGGGTGTTGATCTCGCCGTTGTGGGCGATCATCCGCAGCGGCTGCGCGAGCTCCCAGCTCGGCGCCGTGTTCGTCGAGAACCGCGAGTGGACGATCGCGAAGGTGCTGCGCAGCGAGAGGTCGCGGAGGTCGGGGTAGAACTGCGGGAGCTGCGGCGCGGTGAGCATCCCCTTGTAGACGATGGTCCGGCAGGACATGCTCGGGAACGAGACGTCCGCGCCGCAATCGCGCTCGGCGCGGCGGCGGACGACGAACAGGCTGCGGTCGAAGGCGGCCTCGTCGGCGACGCCGTCGCCGGCCTCGATGAAGAGCTGGCTGATCCGCGGCGCCGTCTCACGTGCGAGCTGGCCGCAGGAGGTCTCGTCGACCGGGACCTGACGCCAGCCGATGACCCGGTGGCCGGCCGCCTCGACCAGCTCCTCGACGCGGCGGCGGATCCGCTCGGTGCCGCCGACGGTGTCGCGGCGCACGAAGCACATCGCGACCGCGAGCTTCCCGGGGCGGGGGAGGACGACGGGCCTGGTGTCGATCTCGGCGGTCCGGGAGCGGAAGAACTCGTGCGGGAGCCCGAACATGATCCCGGCGCCGTCGCCGGTCGACTCGTCGGCGCCGGCCGCGCCGCGATGCTCGAGGCGGTCGAGCGCCACGAGGCCGCGATCGATCGTCTCGTGGATCGCCTTGCCGTCGAGGCGGGCGACGCACGCCACCCCGCAGCCGTCGTGGAAGAACGACGGATCGTGGACTCCGCCGAAGCCGGCCGCGTCCTTCCGGGTAGCGATGTCGGGGTCGGTTCGGGTCATTCGCGAGTCGTCGATGGGGACCGCCGTGGCAGCAGTCGATGCTTGCCGGCCGAGCGCGTGGAACCCCTCTGAAAGCCCGGTCGGGGACCGCACGGCCGTCCGGAAAGGGTACGGCAAGCCGGATCGGGCCGTCGCTCAGTGGTCTCGGGGCTCGGCGCGTACGACGGTCGCCTTTTGCGGAAGCGGACGGGCCATGTGACCATGGGGATCGATGGCCGCTACGGCAGGGCAGCAGGCGCGGGATCGGTTTGCAGTCGAAGGCTTCGACGAGCGCGGGGCCGCCCCCGCCGCCTACGAGGCCCTGTTCGAGCGCTGGGACGAGGTGGCGCTGCGGGCCGAGGCCGAGCGGGTCGGGGCGGAGCTGCGGGAGGCGGGCGTCCGCTTCGGCGGCGGCGAGCTCGCCCACGACCTGATTCCGCGGATCGTCCTCGCGGCCGAGTGGGACGGCCTCGCCGCCGGCCTCGTCCAGCGGGTCCGGGCGCTGAACGCGTTCATCGCCGATGTCTACGGCGAGCGCCGGATCGTCGCGGCCGGAATCGTGCCGGCGCGGGTGATCGAGACGGCCGACTGGTACGAGCCGGCCGTCGCCGGTCTCGGCGGCCGGATCGTCGCGGCGCTGGCGGGCCCCGACCTGCTCCGCGCGCCGGACGGTCGCTTCCTCGTCGTCGAGGACAACCTGCGCGCGCCGTCGGGGTTTGCCTACCTGCGGGCGGCGCGCCGGGTTCTCGAGCCGCTCGGATCCGCCGCCGGGCTGCGCCCGCGATCGCTCGAGCCGGCCGCCGCAGCGTTCGTGAGCGCGATCGCGAGCGCCGCTCCCGACGGCGCCGGCAGCCCCCGCGCGGTGTTGATCGGCGACGGTCCGAAGAGCGGTGGCGCCTACGAGCACGGGGCGCTGGCCGCGGCGGCCGGGATGACGGTCGTCACTGCCGCCGATCTGCGCCGTCGCGGCGAGCGGCTGCTCCTCGGCGACGAGCCCGTCGACGTCGTCTATCGCCGCGTCGACGACGAGCGGCTGACCGGCCCCGATGGCGCCCCGACCGAGCTCGGAGAGTTGCTCACAGAGCCGCTGCGCGCCGGCCGGCTCGGCTGCGTCAACTCGCCCGGAACCGGCATCGCCGACGACAAGGCGGTCCACGTCTACGTCGAGCGGATGATCGGCTTCTACCTCGGCGAGGAGCCGTTGCTCGCCTCCGTCCCCGGCTTCGACCTCGGCGACCCCGAGCAGCTCGCAGCGGCCGAGCCGCGGCTCGGCGAGCTCGTCATCAAGCCGCGGTCGGAGTTCGGGGGCAAGGGCATCACGATCGGCCCGCTCGCCGATCCGGGCGAGCGCCGGCAGGCGGTCGCGGCGGCCCGGAGCGAGCCCGAGCGCTGGGTCGCGCAGGAGCCGGTCCCGCTGTCGGTCCATCCGACCCTGACGGCGGGCGGGATCGCGCCTCGCCACGTCGATCTGCGACCGTTCGTGATCACCGCAGGCGAGTCGGTGACGGTGGCCGCCGGCGGTCTCAGCCGGTTCGCCCCCGGGGCCGGAGAGATGATCGTCAACAGCCGCCAGGGTGGAGGAGTGAAGGACACATGGGTTCTCTGAACGGGCCGCTGATCGGCGTCACCACGTCAGAGGTGCGGCGGGCGGAGACGCTCTCGCAGATCCCCGAGAGCGAGCCGCTGATGCACGAGATGGCGCTCGGCCTCACCTACATGCGGGCGGTCGAGGCGGGCGGCGGCATGCCCGTCGTGATCCCGCCGCTGGAGCTCGACCTGGTCGAGCCGCTCCTCGATCGCCTCGACGGCATCTGCCTCTCCGGCGGGCCGGACATCGATCCGGTGGCCTACGGCGAGGAGCCGGACGCACAGCTCGGGCCGACCGAACCCGACCTCGATCGCTTCGAGCTCGCGATCGCTAGCGCCGCCGACCGCCGCGGGCTGCCGATGCTGGCGATCTGTCGCGGAACCCAGGCGCTAAACGTCGTCCGCGGCGGGACGCTGATCCAGCATCTGCCCGACCATCAGGAAGGGCCGGACGCGATCCCGCACCGTCAGCCGAACCCCGGCAGGGAGCCGTCGCACCCCGTCACGATCGAGCCCGGGAGCCTGCTGGCGAAAACGATCGGCGGCGACCGCGTCGACGTCAACTCCTTTCACCATCAGGCGATCGATCGGCTTGGCGGCGACCTCGTCGTCACCGCCCGGGCCGTCGACGGGACGATCGAGGCCGTCGAGGACCCGAGCCGGCCGTTTCTGATCGGCGTCCAGTGGCACGCCGAGCTGCTGGCTGCCCGCCCCGAGGAGCAGGCGCTGTTCAGCGCCTTCGCGTCCGTCGCCGGTTCCGGCGACCGCGCCGCGGGTAAGACGACCATGTGAGCAATTCCGTTGCGCAGGTCGGGCCGGCCTGGTCGGTCTGGGCCCAGGGCGAGGATCGTCGTCCCTGGACGCTCGGCGTCGAGGAGGAGGCGATGCTGCTCGACCCGGGGACGTGGGCGCTGGCGCACCGGATCGACGAGGTCCTGCCGCGGCTCCCCGAGGAGGTCCAACCGCAGGTGTGTGCGGAGACCCACGACTCGGCGGTCGAGGTGCAGACCGGCATCAGGCGCGACGTCGCCTCCGCGATCGACGAGATCCGCGACCTCCGGCGCCGGCTGCTCGGCACGCTCGAGTCGCTCGACCTCCGCGCTGCCGTCGCCGGAACACACCCGTTCGCGGTCTGGCACGAGATCGCCGTCACCGGCGGCGACCGCTACGAGTTCGTCCACGGGTCGATGCGCGAGCTCGCGCGTCGCGAGCCGACGTTCGCGCTGCACGTCCACGTCGCCGTCGCCGATCCCGAGGCCGCGATCCGCGTCAGCGACAGGATTCGCGTGCACCTGCCGGTCCTGCTCGCCCTGTCGGCCAACTCGCCGTTCTGGCAGGGCCGCGACTCAGGGCTCGCCTCGGCCCGGACGCCGCTCTTTCAGGCCTTCCCGCGTGTCGGCATCCCGCGCGCCTTCGGCGACTACACGAGCTACGTGGAGGCCGTCGACCTGCTGATCAGGACCGAGGCGATCCCGGATTCGACTTTCCTGTGGTGGGACGTGCGACCGCAGCCGGCGCTGGGCACCATCGAGGTCCGGGTGATGGACGCGCAGACGCGCTGCGAGGACACCGCCGCGCTCGTCGCGCTCGTCGCCTGCCTGGTCAAGCTCGAGGCGGAGGAGGGGTTCGCCGGCGAAGCCGCGATCTCCGCCCCCGAGGTCATCGCCGAGAACCGGTTCCTCGCCGCCCGCGACGGCGCCGACGCGAGCCTGATCGATCCCGAGCTCGACCGACGGGTCCCGCTCGCCGAGATCGTCGCCGGCCTCCTCGAGGCCTGCGGTCCCCACGGCGAGGACATCGGCTGTTCCGCCGAGCTCGCCGCGGTTGCCGACCTGCTCGCCGATCCGCCGGCGAAACGGCAGATCGAGACCGCTCGCGAGGTCCCGTCGCTGGGCGGCCTCGTCGAGCGCCTCGCGGACCGCTTCGTCGAGTAGGGCGGCGCTTACCGCTTCGCCGGGCTGTTCGCGATCGGCGCGTAGGCGCGGCAGGGCTCGCCGCGCAGGCCCGGGCACGGCGGCAGGCCGGTCGGCACGTCGATGCCGCCGACGACCGGGAGGGTCAGCTTCGAGGGCTTCCGCTTCGACGACGAGATCGCCACCTCGGCCGACCCCCTCGGCTTCGTCTTCGCGAAGGCCCAGATCGGCTGGTCGCCGTTCGGCGCCGAGACGGTGACGCGGATCCGTGAGCCCTTCCGGTAGGCGTGGCCCTGGTAGTAGAGCGGGATCGTGACCGGCACGAACCGGTCGGGCGGGAGCGGCGCGACGTCACGCTTGCGGAGGCTGAGCACCGGCGCCAGCGGCGTGCTCTTTTCACGATCGAGCTTGCGCTCGTCGCCGCGCAGCCAGCCGCCTTGGACGAACGTCTCCTTGCCGTCCGGCCGCACCTCGGTCACGGTCGCCTGCAGGTCGACGCTCGGCTTCGAGGAGCGGACCCGGAGCTTGACGTAGCCGGCGCCGAGGACGGTTGTGTCGGCGGCGAGGGGGGCGGTCACGTAGGAAACCGCCGTTCCCCTGGGCCGCTGCTGCCACTGATAGTGCGGGAGCGCCTGCCAGAGTCCGCCGGCGGCGGTGTCGCCGCTGAAGTTCGTCGGCGCGGTCGCCCGCGGGTCCCAGTCGAAGGCGCTCGCCTCGCGGCGGCTCGGGCGGCCGTTCGCGAGCCGGCCGTCGCGGTCGAGGAACCAGGACCGGCCCGTGGTCCCGGGCGCCGGGAAGCTCGGGAACGACTTCTCGAAGCCGGGGAACGGCTGTCCCGGGCTGCGGCCGGCGCCGTTGTCGAACATGACCCGGACCGGCTTCGTCGCCTCGAACGCCTGCAGCGCCCCCCGGTAGGTCGGCTGGAGCTGGATCGGGTCCGGCGGCAGCGTCACCCCGGAGACGCCCATGGCCTCCTGGTAGATGACCGGGGCGGCGGCCTGGATCACGGCGGAGTTGCTGATCGGCGCTTGCTTGGCGACGTAGAGCTTCAGGAAGTCGTACCAACGGTTGAAGGTCTCCGGGTCGAGCGAGTCGACGTGGGTGCCGTTCGTGAACGTGAACCACTTGCGGTTGGTGCCGGTGAACCTCGAAGCCAGGGTCGGGCAGTGCCCGCCGGTCTGCTCGTCGGTCCACTGGCAGGCCATGAAGGTCGGCACCTTGATCCGGTCGACGAAGGTGACCGGGGAGAGCGGGTCGGCGACCTTCGGCTTGTAATGGTCGTTCTCGCGGACCTTGCGGAGCAGGTTCACGGCCTCCGGATGGAGGTCCTGGTTGGCCTTGCAGGTCGCGTCGCCGTTCTGGATCCGCTGATAGGCCCAGGGCTGGCCGCCGTCGGGCGACGCGGGCAGCGCGTCGTGGATCCGCTCCTTGGCCCACGCGAGCGCGAATCCCGTGTTGAGGATCCCGCCCGGATAGAGCGTCGTCTGGGTGTTGTCGATCACCGACATCGGCGAGATCGCAGCGAGGCTCGGCGGGTTCGTCGCGGCCGTGAAGAGCTGGCTGATCCCGCCGTAGGAGATCCCCATCATCCCGACCTTGCCGCCGGCGACCCAGGGCTGGCGGGCGATCGTCTCGATCACGTCGTAGCCGTCGAGCGACTGGAGCGGCTCGAAGAAGTCGAAGGCGCCGCCCGAGCAGCCGGTCCCGCGCATGTTCACGTCGACGACCGTGAAGCCCATCAGGTTGGCGAGGATGGAGATCCCGCTCTGCGGCCCGTCCGGATCGGCGTAGCCGTAGCCGGCGTACTCGATCAGGGTCGGCGTCGGGCCGCCGGAGGGGAGGTCGGGCAGGTCGACGCCCGGCAGGACCGTCGTGACGTCGGACGGCGGGTGGACGTAGATCGCGAGCTTGGTGCCGTCCCGGGTCCGCAGGTAGCCGTAGCCGCTCGCGGGGATGTCCTGGTCGTAGACGTTGCCGCTCGGCGGCGCCGGCCGCGTCGAGAGCACCTGCACAGGGGCGGACTTCGCGCCGCCCGCCTTCAGCCGGTAGCCGTTGCCGGGCTTCACCTCGCGGTAGACGACGCCGCCGAGCTCACCGGCCCGCTGGCGGTCGACCACATCGCCGCGGGAGTCGAGCAACGCCGTTCGCGCGCCCGGCTTCAGGCCGGTCGCGTAGACCTGCTCGGCGCTGCCGTGCGCGACCGGGGCCGCGGCCCGGGCATCGGTCGCCGCCAGGGCCAGAAGGACGAGTGACGCACAGGCAGCGACGAGCGCTCGCGAGATCGATCGCGCACCCCACCCATGCTCTGGGACCCTGCCTCCCGTCAGCACGCCGGGACTTCTATCAGGTCCGTCACCTGGTTGTCCATGCCGGAGGGGGAACCGCCGGTCAGGCGCGGCCGGCCTCGAGGAGGCGGCGCAGGAACTTCTGGGTGTTCGGATCGCGCGGGCTCTCGAGGACCTGCTCGGGCGGTCCGACCTCGGCGAGCCGGCCTTCGTGGAGGAATCCGACGCGGTCGGCGACCTCGCGGGCGAAGCTCATCTCGTGGGTCGCGATCAGCATCGTCACGCCCTCCTCCTTGAGGTCGCGGACCGCCCGCAGGACCTCCCCGACGAGCTCGGGATCGAGTGCGCTCGTGACCTCGTCGAGGAGCATCGCCCGTGGCCGGGCCGCGAACGCGCGAGCGATCGCGACCCGTTGCTGCTGACCGCCGGAGAGGTTCGAGCTGCTCTCCTTCTCCCGGCCCTCCAGCCCGAAGCGGGCAAGCATCTTCCGCGCCGACTTATCGGCCTCGGCAGCGCTCATCCCGGTTCCCTTGCTGAGGCCGAGGGTGACGTTGTCGAGGACGTTCAGGTGCGGGAACAGGTTGTAGGCCTGAAAGACGAAGCCGAGCTTGCGCCGAACCGCCACAGCGCTGATCGACGGATCGGTGACCACCTCGCCGTCGAGGAGGATGTCGCCGTCGTCGATGTCGACGAGCAGGTCGATGCAGCGCAGCAGGGTGGACTTGCCCGAGCCGGAGGCGCCGATCAACGCGACCGCCTCGTGCTCGGCGATCTCCAGGTCGATGCCCTTCAGCACCTCGCGATCGCCGAAGGCCTTGGTGACGCCTTCGATTGCGATCACCGGGGCGCCGCTCACCGGACCCGTCCCCGGTCCCAGCGGTCGAGCATCCGCGCCAGCGGGATCGTCACCGCGAGATACAGGAGCGCCGCGCAGAGCAGCGGTGTGTAGTTGAAGCCGCTCGACGCCTGGATCTGGGCGACCTGGAAGGCCTCGCCGGTGACGCCGATGATCGAGATCAGCGCGACGTCCTTCTGCAGCGAGATGAAGTCGTTGAGCAGCGGCGGTCCGACGTTGCGCACGGCCTGAGGGATGACGACGTGGCGCATCGCCTGGCGCTCGGTCAGCCCGACCGCGAGGGCGGCGTCGCGCTGGCCCGGGTGGACCGAGCGGAGACCGGCGCGGTAGACCTCGGAGACGTAGGCACCGTAGGAGAGGGTCAATGCGATCGCGCCGAGGACGACCGGCTCGGTCGGCAGCCACGACAGCGACGAGCTGCCCTCGGCGCCGGAGTTGGCGAGAGCGGGGATGCCGAAGCCGACGAGGTAGACCAGCAGGATCGTCGGGATCCCCCGGAAGATGTCGGTGTAGACGATCGCGAGCAGCCGTACCGGGAACATCGCCGGCGACACTGACGTCCGGACGAGCGCGACGATCAGCCCGAGCGCCAGGACCGCGACCTCGACGACCATGAAGACGCGAATGTCGAGCCAGAAGGCCTTCGCGACATCGGGGAACGACTCCTTGAAGACCGTTGCGTTGAAGAAGGTCTCGCGGACCGCCGGCCAGCCGGCGCTGGTCAGGACGAGCGCCGCAAGCCCGCCGATGACGACGATCGTCGAAAGCGCCGCGATCGCGATGCCGCGACGATCGCGGCGGCGCCGGGCCGCCGCACGCTCGGCGCGGCGGTCGGCCTTGGCCGCGTTCGCCTCCACTGCCTCAGGTCTTCACGGGACGTCTACTGGAGTTCCTTGACCCCGCCGGCGCTGTTGATCCACTGCTGCTGGATCTTGTCGAGCTCGCCCGAGCTCTTCAGCTCATCGACGGCGGCGGAGACGCAGCCGGTCAGGGACGAGTCCTTGGCCAGCAGCGCACCCCACTCGTCGCCGCCCGGGGCGGGGAACTCGCCGACGATCGTCCCGTCCGGAACCTGGGCGGCGGTCAGATAAAGCGCGGTCGGAGTGTCGACCACGACCGCGTCGACCTGGCGCTGCTTGAGCGCGCTGACGACGTCGTTGGAGTTCTGGAAGACGCGCGGGTCGTTGTCGGGCTGGATGACCTCGTTGACCGCATCGAGGCTGGTCGTGCCGATCTGCACCCCGAACGTCGCGCCCTTCAGGTCCTCCAGCGACGCCGCGTCGGCGTAGTCGGAGTCATTCAGCGCGACCACCGCCTGATCGGCCGTGTAGTAGGGCGACGAGAAATCGACCTGCTGGGCCCGCTTCGGGGTGATCGAGATCTGGTTGATGTCGAAGTCGAAGTCCTTCGGGCCGGGCGCGTAGGAGGAGTTGAACGGGACGACCGTCCACTCGACCTGATCCTGGCTGAACCCGAGCTGATCGGCGATCGCGTACGCGGTGGCGCTCTCGAAGCCCTTGCCGTTGGTCGGGTCGTTGTCCTCGAAGTACGGCGGGTAGGCCGGCTTGTCGGTGCCGATCGTCAACGTCCCCGACTTCACCGTGTCGAGCGTGTCCGGGGTGCAGTCGGCGAGCGAGGTCGCCGCCGTCGAGTCGGCCGCCGTCGAATCCGACGAGTCGGAGCTGCCGCAGGCGGCGATCGCGAAGGCTGCGACGATCGCGCAGGCGAGCAGCAGGAACTTGAGCATTCGGGACTTGGACACGAAGACCTCCGGCGGGAACGTCCGATCTGGGGAACGCGACGCGGGAATCCTACGCGGATGCAGCGCAATCGGCGGCGCCGCCGCGCCGCGGCAGCGGGTGAGCAGCGCACACATCCGCAGGCGCCGCCCCTGCGAGACTGGCGGCGTGGCAGCGGTCCCGGAGAGGAGCCTCGCCGGGGACACCGCGGTCACGCGGCTCGCCCCCGGTCGCTGGACGGGGTCGATCGTGCCCGAGTGGTTCGGCCCGCCGGGGCCCAACGGCGGCTTCATCGCGGCGCTGAT
>DATMCB010000059.1:0-5416 GCA_035558835.1 Solirubrobacterales bacterium | reverse complement strand
CTTTCGCGCCGATCTTCCGCCAGCAGCGGCCCCGAAGCGGGCGGTCCTGTTCTTCAACCCGCTCTCCGGCGGCGGCAAGGCGGAGCGCCTCGGGCTTGCCGATGCTGCCCGCTCGCGCGGGATCCGCGCCGTCGAGCTCGGTCCCGGCGACGACCTCGAGGACCTCGTGCGTACGGCCGTGCAGGACGGCGCCGACGCCCTCGCGATGGCCGGCGGCGACGGATCGCAGGCGATCGTCGCCGCCGCTGCGGCGGCGGCCGACCTGCCGTACGCGTGCATCCCGGCGGGGACGCGGAATCACTTCGCCGCCGACCTCGGCGTCGAACGTGACGATGTCGTCGGCGCGCTCGACGCGTTCGTCGACGGCGGCGAGCGGCGTGTCGACCTCGCCGAGGTCAACGGCCGCGTCTTCGTCAACAACGTCTCACTCGGGCTCTACGCCGAGGCCGTTCAGCGTCCCGGCTACCGCGACGCGAAGCTGAAGACGCTGCTGGAGGTCGTCCCGGAGACGCTCGGACCGGATGGCTCCTGGGTCGACCTGACCTGGTCGGGGCCGGGAGGCCACGAGCATCGCTCCGGCGTCGCGATGCTCGTCTCGAACAACCGCTACCGGCTCGGCCGCGCGATCGGCTCCGGCACCCGGCCGCGGATCGACGACGGCCTGCTCGGCATAACCGTCGTCGGCGATCCACGCCGACGCGGCGGTCGCCGCCCGCTGCAGCGGCCGTGGCGCGAATGGGCGGCGTCCGAATTCGCCGTCGCGGCCGAGCGCCCGGTGCCCGCCGGGATCGACGGCGAGGCGGCACTGCTCGACCCGCCGCTTCGCTTCCGGATCCGCCCGGCGGCGCTCCGGGTGCGGATCGCGCAGGCCCACCCCGGCGCGTCGCCCTCGGCCGCGCTCCCCGACGGCTTTCCGGAGGCGGTCCGGGCACTGGCCCGGGTCGCGACGGGACGGGCGACGCCGACCCTTACCGTTCATTGACCAACCAACCGAGGAGAGGCCATGGAGATCGTCGAGATCAAGAAGAAGGACCGGCTCCGGCGCGAGGAGGCAGCCGCTCGGCTGCGTGCGCTGGCGGACATGCTCGCCAGCCGCAACGAGGTCGAGTTCGAGCGGGACGGGATCCGCTTCAACGTCCACGTCCCCGACGAGGTCGACTTCAAGGTCGAGCTCGAGGTCGAGACCGACGAGCGCGAGCTCGAGATCGAGCTGACCTGGTAGCCGTACTCCGAAGCGGACAAAGGGTGGCCGGAGATTGTTCAACGACCTTCTCGGCCGCACAGGCCGCATGGGTACCATCGATGGCTCACTTCCGAAACGCTAGGAGAGACGCAGATGGAGCCCGAGACGCTGGCCCCCGCAAGCGGCGATGAGCGCACCGCGACCGAGCCCGAGACGCTGAAGAACTACATCGGCGGCGAGTGGGTCGAGTCCGCCGCGACCGAGACGATCGACGACATCGACCCGGCGACGGGCAGGATCCTCGCCCGGGTGCCGTTGTCGACGACGGCCGACGTCGACGCCGCCGCCCGCGCCGCCCGCGCCGCCCAGCCGGACTGGGCTGCGGTGCCGGTGACGAAGCGGGCCCGCGCCGTCTTCGCGCTCCGCGAGGCGCTCGTCAGCCACCGCGACGAGCTGACCCGGCTCGTCACCGAGGACATGGGCAAGGCCCTCGACGACGCCCGCGGCGAGGTGGGCCGCGGGATCGAGTCGACCGAGGTGGCCTGCGGTGTGCCGACGCTGATGAAGGGCGAGAACCTCGAGGGCGTCGCGACCGGCGTCGACGTCGAGATGTGGCGGCAGCCGGTCGGCGTCGTCGCCGCGATCACCCCGTTCAACTTCCCGGCGATGATCCCGCTCTGGTTCCTCCCCTACGCGATCGCCTGCGGGAACACGTTCATCCTCAAGCCGTCGGAGCGCGACCCGCGAACGCCGCAGCGGATCGTCGAGCTGGTCGCCGGGATCGAGGAGATCCCGCCCGGCGTCGTCAACATCGTCCACGGCGCCCACGACGCCGTGAACGGCCTCCTCGACCATCCCGAGATCGACGCGATCAGCTTCGTCGGCCAGGCATCGACGGCGCTCCACGTGATGGACCGCGGGACCCGCTCCGGCAAGCGCGTGCAGGCGCTCGGCGGCGCCAAGAACTCGATGGTCGTGATGGACGACGCCGACCTCGACAAGGCGGTCCCGGCGATGATGCAGTCGGCGTTCGGCAACGCCGGCCAGCGCTGCCTCGCCGGCTCGGTCGCCGTCATCGTCGGCGACGAGGAGCGCCGCCGCGAGGTCCGCTCGGCGCTCGCCGACGCGGCCGCCAACCTGCCGACCGGCAACGGCGCCGACGAGGGCGTCGTCTGCCCGCCGATGGTCGGTGCCGACGCCCGCGACCGGCTCTCCGCCGCAGCCGACCGCGCGATCGGCGACGGCTCCGAGGTCGTCGTCGACGGCCGCGACCGGACCAACGAGGCGGGAGCGCTGATGGGGCCGACGATCCTCACCGTCGCCGACCACGAGTCCGAGCTCGCCCGCGAGGAGCTGTTCGGGCCGCTGCTCGGCCTGCTCGAGGTCGACAGCCTCGATGACGCGCTCGAGTTCGTCAACGCGTCCCGCTACGGGAACGCGTCGGTGATCTTCACCTCCTCGGGTGAGGCGGTACGCCGCTACCGCAACGAGGTCGAGGCCGGCATGATCGGCGTCAACATCGGCGTCCCCGCCCCGGTCGCCTGGTTCCCGTTCGCCGGCTGGAAGGACTCGATGGTCGGCGACCTCCACGCCAACGGCCACGACGCGATCGAGTTCTACACGCGCAAGAAGGTCCTGACGACGCGCTGGTAGCGGCGCGGGCGCTCAGCGCCAGCCAGGGGCGCTGGGGCGGGTTTGGTGCCGTATACGACCCAAATCCACCCCGGCGCGGTTGTCAGACGTCCTTCAGCTTGCGGATCTGGAAGGCGCGGACGATGTCGGTGACACCCGACATCAGCGCCCAGATCCCGGCGAAGACGAGCAGCGTGTACTGCTTCTCGATGAAGAACTGGCCGCCGGTCCAGAAGGCGAGGACGACCATCAGGACGCCGGCGCCGAGGCCGAGCCACCAGACGTCGTTCTCGTCGCGCTCGACGAACGCCTGGATGATCCAGAAGACGCCGACGATCAGGAACAGGAAGCCGAGGATGTCGGCGATCGCGGCGAACGTGTTCTCGGGCGAGATGAACGAGATCACTCCCGCGATCACGAAGAGCACGCCGAACAGCCCGTAGATCCAGCCGCCGCGGTCGACCATCGAGGCGATCGCGAACTGCTGGATGCCGCTGATGAAGAACATCAGCCCGATCAGGACCCCGACCGTGGTGATCGAGGCGTCGTCGAACTGGAGGATGACGAGCGAGATCAGCACCCAGGCGATCCCGAAGACCAGCCACAGCCACCAGAACCTCGCGAGCCCCCTGAGGATCGCGCGACCCTCGCTCGAGCTCATCATCGGACTTCCTTCCATTGCTGCGACTCCTCGGTTCGGGCGGGAACTGCGGTGTTCGGCTCTTCGCCGTCACCGCCGGTTTCCCTCGGTCAGCGGCCGATGTGGATGCCGATCAGCTCCGGGATCGCGCTGATCATGCGCGCGATCGGGTCCGGCGTGCGGTCCTGCTCCTCGGCCGCCTCCTTGCGGATGATCGCCCGGCGGACGATCGCGCCGCCCGCGTAGCGGAACGGCTCGGGAGGGACGCGGACGGGCGGCGGGTCGACGATCGGCAGCGCGGTCAGCTCGTCGCGATGGTCGAGCGCCATCGACGCGAGCGCGTGGCCGACCATCTGCGCGGGCCCGACGCCGTGGCCGGTGTAGCCGTAGCCGGCGAAGCTGCGCTCGCCGACCGTGCGGATCACCGGCAGATGGGTCGGCGAGACGTCGATCGGTCCGCCCCACGCGTGGGCGATCGTGCGCCCCTCGAGCTGCGGGAAGAACCGCAGCAGGTGGGCCTGGACGGCGGCGCTCATCTCGGGATCGACCTCGGCGCGGCCGTGGACGTCGGCGCCGCGGACGATCCTGCCGCCGCCCCAGCCGAAGGCGATCCGGCCGTCCGGCGTCGTCCGGAAGTAATGGATCATGTGACGCGAGTCGCTGACGCACTCGCCGCCGGTCCAGCCGATCTCCTCGAGCACATCGGGGACCGGCTCGGTGACGACCATGTGGCTGGAGGTCAGCGTCAGCGACCGTCGCAGGGGCCGGAACCGGAGCAGCGAGCCGCCGGCGGCGAGGATCGCCGCGCCGGCGCGGACGCTGCCACCGGGAGTGCCGGCGAGCACCTCACCGTCGCGGTCGGCGAGCGAGTCGACCGGCGTGTGCTCGTGGATCTCGACGCCGGCCTCGAGCACCCTGGCCCGCAGCCCGGCGGCGAGGCGCGCCGGCTGCACGCTCGCCCCCATCGGGTAGAAGGCCCCCGCCCGGAACAGGGGCGAGTCGCAGCGGGCCCGGGTTGTGGCGCCGTCGAGGACCTCGATCCGTCCCTCCTCGCCGAGCTCGGCGCATGCCTCGGCGACCGCGTCCCAGGCGTGGTCGAAGGGCGGCGCCGTCGAAGCCTGCAGATACCCGCCGTGCGTGAACCAGGCATCGACGTCCTCCTCCTCGCACCAGCGTCCGATCGCGAGCACCGACTCGTCGCCGGCATGGACCATCCGCAGCGCGTCGCGATCGCCGAAGTTGCGGCGCAGCGTCGGCAGGCTGAACGACATCGAGTTGACGAAGCCGCCGTTGCGCCCGCTCGGCCCGAAGCCGCTGTGATCGGCCTCGAGGATGACGACGCGCGCGTCCGGCGCAGCTTGCTTGACCCACCACGCCGACCAGAGGCCGGTGTAGCCGCCGCCGACGATCAGCACGTCGGCGCTCGTGTCCTCGGTCAGGGAGGGCAGCGATGGCGTTCCCTCGAGGCCGGCCTCCTCGATCCAGTAGCCGTGAGCGTCGTGCCGCATCGGAGTCGGCGCGACTCCTAGAGGGTCTGCGGCTCGGCCGCGCGCACGCTGCTGCGCTCGATCATCGCCGCCTGCACGTCGCGGACGGGCTCGCCCTCGGCGCGACGGCGGCGCCTCCATTCTCCTTCGGCGTCGAGCGTCCAGGCGCCGGTGTTGTCGGCGAGGCTGAGGTCGAGGATGTCGAGCATGGCCTGGCGGACCGCCTCGTCCTCGACCGGGATCACGAGCTCGACGCGGTTGTAGAGGTTGCGCGGCATCAGGTCGGCGGAGCCGATGTACATGCTCGCCGCCTCGCCGTGGCGCTCGAAGGAGTAGATCCGCGAGTGCTCCAGGAAGCGGCCGACGACCGACGTGACCGTGATCCGGTCGGATACCCCCCGGACGCCCGGGCGAAGCGCGCAGATTCCGCGGACGTTGATCTGGATCTCCACCCCCGCCTGCGACGCGCGATAG
>DATMCB010000058.1:0-3695 GCA_035558835.1 Solirubrobacterales bacterium | reverse complement strand
AGTAGTAGGGACAGTCGATCTTGTCCATCTCGCCGGTTTCGGAGCTGCCGACGACGATCCCCGGCCGGTAGACGCGCCACGGTCGCGAGCACTCCTCGCGGACGACCCGCTCGGATTCGTGCTTGGTCTGGAAGTAGGGGTGGTTGTCGACGTCCTGCGCCTCGTCGAACATGTCCTCTCGCCAGGTGCCCCGGTAGAGGCCGGCGGCGGCAATCGAGCTGACCATGTGCACGCGACCCGCCTCGACCGCCTCGGCGAGCTCGACCATGTGCCGCGTCCCCTCGACGTTGGCGACCCGCTGCGACTCGGCGTCCGCCTTCATGTCGTAGATCGCGGCGAGGTGGAAGAGGTGATCGACCTCGCCGCGGAGCCGCTCGACGTCGGCGTCGGAGACCCCGAGGCGGCGCTGCGAGAGGTCGCCGACGATCCCGACGACGCGCTCCTCGTCGACGCCCCAGCGGTTCCGAAGCTCGGCCAGCCGCCCCTGCGAGCCCTCGCGTACGAGCACGTAGATCGTCCCCTCGCGCTCGAGCAGCAGCTCGACGAGGTTACGGCCGATGAAGCCGGTTGCGCCGGTGACGAAATACGCCATTCTCAGTTCCTCCGAAGTCTTTGCGAACCGGTCCGGACCCTACACGGCGACCGCCGCTCGGAGCGGGAGCTCGATGTTGCTTGAGGCGCCTGCCAAACGGGAATACGGTCCCTCGTGAGCGTCAGCATCGCCTGGTTCCGACGTGACCTCCGCCTCACCGACAACCCGGCGCTGGCCGCGGCGGCGGGCGCCGACGAGATCCTTCCCGTCTTCTGCTTCGAAGCCGGCCTGACCGGCGGTCGCCACCGATCGGCGAACCGGAACGCCTACCTGCTCGCATCGCTGCGGGAGCTCGCCGACGGCCTCCGCTCCGCGGGCGCGCCGCTGAATTTCCGCCATGGCGATCCGGCGACCGAGATCCCCCGGCTCGCATCCGAATGCGGAGCCGCCGAGGTCCACGTCAACCGCGATCACACGGCTCACGCCCGAAGCCGCGACGGTCGCGTCGCCGCGGCGCTCGAAAAGTCCGGGGCCGCCCTCGTCGGCCACGAGGGAATCGCCTGCGCCGACCCGAACGCGATCCGGACCACGGACGACCGGCCGTTCCGTGTGTTCACCCCGTACTTCCGCGCCTGGCTCGATGCGCCGCGACGCGATCCCGCGCCGCGGCCGCGGCGGCTCGTGGCCCCCGGCGGGATCAGCGTCGGCCGCCCGCCGAGCAAGGCCGACCTCGGGATCGACACCTCGGCTGAGCGGGTCGCGGCCGCTGCCGGGCCCGGGGAGAGGAAGGGCCGGAAGCTGCTGCGGCGCGCCATCGAACGCGCTGGGGCATACGCCGAGATCCGCGACCTGCCGGGCCTCGACGAGACGACGCGGCTGTCGCCGCCGCTTCACTTCGGAACGATCTCGGCGCTCGAGCTCGAGCGCGCGCTCGCCCGCACGCGCAGCAACGGCGCCAAAGCGTTGCGCCGCCAGCTCGCCTGGCGCGATTTCTGGCTCAACGTGATCGGCCAGCGGCCCGCCAACCGCCACGAGGAGTTCGATCCCCGCTTCCGCGGGATGAGCTGGCGCGACGATGCCGAGTCGCTCGAAGCCTGGAAGCGCGGCGAGACCGGGGTTCCCTGGATCGATGCCGGGATGCGTCAGCTCCTCGCCGAGGGCTGGATGCACAACCGGCTGCGGATGGCGACCGCGTCGTATCTGACAAAGAACCTGCTGATCGACTGGCGGGCGGGGGAGGCGCATTTCATGCACCACCTGCTCGACGGAGACGAGTCCCAGAACAACGGGAACTGGCAATGGGCAGCCTCGGTCGGCGCCGATCCCCAGCCGTGGTTCCGGGTCTTCAACCCGGTTCGCCAGCAGTCCCGATTCGATCCCGACGGCATCTACGCGAGGCGCTGGGTTGCTGAGATCCGCGAGCTTCCCGATGAGCATCTGGCGGCCCCGTGGCGTGCCCCGGCAGCCGTTCAGGAGGCGGCCGGTTGCGTGATCGGAAGGGACTATCCGGAGCCGCTGGTCGATCTCGGCGAGTCCCGTCGGGAGGCGATCTCGCGCTTTCGCGACCAGGCCGACTGATGCCTTCGCCGCGGAGACCCCGAGGTGCATACACTCAGTGCCAGCGCAGTGAATAACGCTTCGACACCGTCATAGTGCCCGCGGTCGAGACCGTCCAAGTCGAGATGCCCGCGATGGGCGAGTCGGTCACCGAGGGGACGGTGCTCGACTGGCTCAAGGAAGAGGGCGATCGAGTCGAGGAGGGCGAGTCCCTCGTCGAGGTCTCGACCGACAAGATCGATGCGGAGGTCCCCTCCCCCGCCGCGGGGACGCTGACGAAGATCCTCAAGGGCCCGGACGAGGTCGTCAAGATCGGCGAGGCGCTCGCCGAGCTCGAGCCCGGCGGGAATGGCGCGGGCGATGGCTCAGGCGCCGCCCCGAGCATGGCCAGGGCAGCGGGCGAGGGCGATGCCGACATCGGCGACGACGCCGATGCGGCCACGCTGCAGGCCGAGTACCGGGGCGACGACGCGGTCCAGTCCGGCGACGGCGACGGCGGACCTGCCGGCGAGCCGGTCGAGCTGGTGATGCCGGAGATGGGTGAGTCGGTCACCGAGGGCACCGTCCTCGAGTGGCTGAAGGAGCCCGGCGACGATGTTGCCGAGGGCGACCCGGTCGTCGAGGTCTCGACCGACAAGATCGACGCCGAGGTCCCCTCCCCGGTCGCCGGCAAGCTGCTCGAGACGCTCGTCGAGCCGGATGACGTGGTCAAGGTCGGTCAGGCGCTGGCGCGGATACAGGCGGGGGTGAGTGCGCCGTCCGCTGAGCAGCCGACGGACAGCGGACAGCAGACGGCTCCAGAGCCGGGTGCGGTGGATGCGGCCGACGGCGGCAGGGCATCGCCGGTTGCCCGCCGGATCGCCGCCTCGGAGGGCGTCGATCTCGGCGCCGTCACCGGTTCCGGCGCCGGCGGCCGGATCATGAAGGCGGACGTGATCGCTGCCGCCGAGAGCGGCAACGGCGCCGCGGCCCCCGCAGCAGCGGCCGCGGGCGAGGCGAAGGTCCTCCGCGGCCCGGCGGGGATGCTCGCGAAGGCGATGGAGGAAAGCCGGTCGATCCCGACCGCAACCTCGTTCCGGACCCTCGCCGTGGACACCCTCGACGCCAAGCGCAAGGCCCTGAACGGGGCGCTCTCGGAGCGCGGGATGAAGGTCTCGTTCACGCACCTGATCGCCTGGGCGATCGTCGAAGCCGGCCGCGAGTGGCCGGCGATGGCGCGCAGCTTCGAGGTCCGCGACGGTAAGCCGAACGTCGTCGAGCACGGAGCGGTCAACCTCGGGATCGCCGTCGACGTCGAGAAGAAGGACGGCTCGCGGACCCTGATGGTCCCCTGCATCCCCGCCGCCCACAGCTCCGACTTCAAGTCGTTCCACGCCAAGTACGAGGAGCTGGTCCGCAAGACGCGCGAGAACGCGCTCACCGCCGACGACTTCGTCGGGACCAACATCACGCTGACCAACCCCGGCGGGCTCGGGACCGTTGCCTCGGTGCCGCGGCTGATGACCGGCCAGGGCACGATCATCGCCACCGGCTCGATCGCCTATCCGCCCGAGTGGTCGCACTCGCCGGCCGAGCGCCTGAAGACGCTCGGCGTCTCGAAGGTGAT
>DATMCB010000057.1:0-2828 GCA_035558835.1 Solirubrobacterales bacterium | reverse complement strand
GACGGCGCCGGGTGGGTCTCGTTCTTCGCCCACGTCGACACGGTGCCCCACGGCGAGCCGATCGTCGTCACCGACGACGATGGCGTCTTCCGCAGCGCCGGCGACACGATCCTCGGCGCCGACAACAAGGCCGCGGTCGCGGTCGTGATGAAGCTCGCCGCGCGGCTTGCCGCCGAGCCCGGTCCGGTCGGCCTCGAGCTCGTCTTCACCGTCGCCGAGGAGCAGGGGCTGCGCGGGGCGGCGGCCCTCGACGTCGAGTCGCTGCGATCGTCCTACGGCTACGTCCTCGACCACGCGACCCCGATCGGCGAGGTGATCGTCGCCGCCCCGACCTACAAGAAGCTGATCGCCGAGTTCCGCGGCGTCGAGTCCCACGCCGGGATCCGCCCCGAGGACGGTCGCAGCGCGATCGCGGCGGCGACGGCGGCGATCGCGACGATGGACCTCGGCCGCCTCGACGCGGAGACGACCGCGAACATCGGCGTCATCGACGGCGGCACGGCGCCGAACGTGGTCGCCGGGCGCTGCCACGTCGAAGGCGAGGCGCGGGCGCTCGACTCGGGCCGGGCGGAGGCGGTCGCGCAGACGATGGTCGATGCCTGCTCGTGGGCCGCGGGCGAGGCCGGCGTCGATGTCGACCTGCTCGTCGAGACCTACTTCCGCGGCTACCGGATCAAGCCGGCGTCGCGCCCGCTCGCGGTCGCCCGCGCGGCGCTCGAGAGCTGTGGTGTGGAGCCGGTCGAGGTCAGCACCGGCGGCGGCAGCGACGCGAACGCGCTCCGCGCGGCCGGTTACGACGCGCTGCTGCTCGCCAACGGCACCGAGGCGAACCACACTCCCGACGAGTCGGTCGCGGCCGAGGCGCTGGTACGGATGCTCGACGTCTGCACCGCGATCGTCGCCGAGGCGGGTCGGGGCTGACGTGCTGAAGCTGCGCCGCGGCACCGTGGTCGAGGTCGAAGGCGACGGCCGCGTCGTCGTCGAGGTCGACGGGGAGCGCCGCCGCGCCTGGGCCGACGAGACGATGGTCGGTCCGGCCGAGGCCGGCGACGACGTCGTCGTCAACACCGCGGCGCTCGACCTCGGCCTCGGCTCCGGCGGCTACGACATCGTCCACGTCAACCTCACGCGTGGCCTCGCCGGCGGCGAGACGCCGCCTGGCGTCCACGTGATGAAGCTGAACTACAGCTCGCTTCAGCACGCGGTCGAGCCGGTCGAGCTGCCCGCCGATTCGCCGCCGCGCCCGTCGCGGGCGCTCGCGGTCCTCGTGCTGCCGCTCCACGGCCATCTCGCCCCGGCGGCATGGGCGGCGGGGGAGGGGGGCGCGGGCCGGATCGGCTTCGTCCAGGCCGGCGGCGGCGGGCTTCCCGGCAGCCTCTCCTCCGACGTTCGCGCGCTTCACGCCCGCGGCCTGCTCGCCGGTGCGATCACCGCCTCGCCTTCTTACGGGGGCGAGCGCGAGGCGATCAGCCTGGTCGGCGCGCTCCACGCCGCCGCCGAGCTCGACTGGGACGCCGTGATCGTCGGCCCGGGTCCCGGAATCCTCGGCTCCTCGACCCGCTACGGCCACGGCGGAATGGCGGCGCTCGATGGCGCCCACGCGGCGCTTGCGCTCGGCCTTCCGACGATGATCTCGCCGCGGATGTCTTCCGGCGATCCGCGGCCACGTCATCTCGGCCTCAGCCACCACACCCGCTCCGTCCTCGACCTGCTGCTCGCCGGCGTCGACGTCCCCGTCCCCGCCGCCCTCGACGACCTCTGGCCGCTTGCGGCCGGCGATCCCGACGACGAGCTCGGCGAGGCCGCCGGCGGCGGCCACAGGCTCGTCGAGGCGGCCGTCGACCTGCCCGGCTACGCGGAGTCGGGTCTGCCGCAGCGGACGATGGGCCGCAGCCTCGACGACGACCGGCTCTTCTTCGCGGCGCCGCTCGCGGCCGGGACCGCGCTCGCGGCAGCGACCCGCTAGCCGCCTCCGCCGCGCGGGTGCGCGGTTGCACCGGCAGGGGACCGGGCGGCGGGCCGAAAGATGGAGTCGTGCCCGCGTCGACGGCGACTCCCCCTGCCGAGCGGCCGGTCGATGCCCGGTTCGAGGCCCTGCTCCTCGACTTCCTCGCCTACCTCGAGTTCGAGCGCGGCCTCTCCCGGAACACCCTGACCGCCTACCGCACCGACCTGCTGCAGTACGGAGCGTTCCTGGCCGAGCAGGGCCGGACTGCCACCGACGCCGAGGGCGCCGACGTCGCCGAGTTCCTCGCGGGCCTTGCGGCCGGGGACGGGGAGCGCCCGCCGTCGAGCGCCGCGACCCTGAACCGGAAGACCGCCTGCCTGCGCTCCTTCTACCGCCACCTGCGCCGCGGCGAGCTGATCGACGTCGATCCGACCGCCGACGTCCGGCCGCCGAAGAAGGGCCGGCCACTGCCGAAGGTGCTCGGCTACGCCGAGGTCAAGCGCCTGCTCGAATCGGTCAGCGGCAGCGACCCCGCCGACCTGCGGGACCGGGCGATCCTCGAGGTCATGTACGGCTGCGGGCTGCGGGCGTCGGAGACGGTCGGCCTCGAGGTCGGCTCGATCGACCTCAAGCGGGGCTTTCTCCGCGCTCACGGCAAGGGGTCGAAGGAGCGGATCGTCCCGCTCGGCCGCGAGGCCGGCGCCGCCGTCAAGCGCTATCTGCGCTCGGGTCGCGGCGAGCTCGCGGCCGGCAAGGACGTCCGGGCGCTGTTCCTCAACCAGCGCGGCGGACCGCTCTCGCGCCAGGGCCTCTACAAGGTGATCCAGGGCCGGGCCCGCGACGTCGGTCTCGACGACAAGATGAGCCCGCACACCCTGCG